>JAXHMK010000021.1 GCA_034521495.1 Balneolaceae bacterium | reverse complement strand
AAGCGGTTTTAACAAGATGATTTTAAACAACGGCAATAACGAACTAAAACTTTTAAGTGGCAAGACACGCTACGTTAAAATCCGCTTGAAACGCCTTGTTATGCTTTCCGAAAGATTATTTAACCGAACAAGTCGGAGTGTGTCCCCGTCCGAATTAAAACAAGTTCAGTTTCATTATCCTCATAGATTAGCAACCAATCTGGTTCCAAATGACACTCTCTGGTCCCTACATAATCCCCTTTTAATTTATGATCACGGAACCGTTCTTCGATCTGCTCATCATTAGCTAACTTTTGGATTACTTGTTTAAATACATCAAATGACTTACCCCGTTTCTTCATCTTCTTGACATCTTTCTTGAAACGATTTGTCCGAAGAATCTTCTTCATCAGATATCAAGATCTTCAAAAAGTTCATCTGAACTATCAAAAGAGGAAACATCTTTTCGTGCTTTGGCATCCAGGATGGCATCTTCGGTTATTTCGTTTGGAATCTTCATCTCAAACGGAAGTCCGCGTTGAAGCTTTACTTGTTTAAAAAAAATACGGATTGCTTCTGTGGTATTAATTCCGAGTTCCTCAAAAATGAGTTCGGTTTCTTGCTTCAATTTAGGTTCTAATCGAGCGCGTACGGTTGTTGATTTTGTAGGCATGACAATAAAGTTTTTCTTTAATGTAGTTCAAATGTGCTACAAATACAACGGCAAAAAATGACGATTGTTGTTAAATGTGAAAGGAAGCATAACGGTCTGGCGTTTAACCGGCTTGGCCTTTTTGATTAGAAATGTAATTAAAACTAAGGATTTCTATAAGCCAACAGATTTTGAAACGGCAAAAAGCGAGGCCTGTCCGAGTTAATGCGCGGGTTATACTGCCAATTAATATTTTACTGGATTACTGATGCTATTGCCACCCCAAACTACATATAATGAATCATCTGATGATGAGTTGTCAATTGAGTAACCAAAAGAAAAATAGCCTCCACACCCGAAGCATCCTTCTGTAGGATCTGCCTCGGCGGAATCCAATAAAATATAAAATGAGTATCGCCAATCTTCTTTTAAATCGAGTTGAAAATCACCGTCGGAGATTTCTCGTTCTGTTTCAGAATCTAATAACTGGAATTCTACAGTCAATTTTCCATCAGTGGATGTCTCTATAATAGGAGTAGCTAATCCCCCAGTAGTAGGATTCTCCCTTGTTTGGAAATCTTGATTTGAAAAAATTTTGGAGTTATCACCATCAGTGAAATTTATGTATAAAGTCTGATTCGATAATAAATTGCTTTCTACGGAAAATTGTGTTTCGGCTTTTTTATCATCGGTTCCAAATACAGAACAACTTGTTAAGAAAACTGCGAAGGTGATTAAAATTACACTTGATGAATTTCTCATAATAATGCGGATAAAGATAAATTCTTAAATCGACCAGTTTTACGTAGGTATCTGACAATTTTGATAATCTTAACTGTACATCATAAGGGGCGTGCAAAATGACGCTGAATTTGTTTTAAAATGTACTACGGAAACTGAACAAATCGAAACCGGCAGCCAACGGCGAGGCACGTCCCACTTAATGCGCGGGTTATATTTCTATGGTTTTATTGCCGGTATAATGGCAGAGTTAAACCTAAATTAAACTTCCAGCCAGAACCTCTTGAGATCATTGTCCCTTCATACGTTTGGTTATCAATTTCATAGGTGACATCAACTTCTTCGATTTTTTGAAGTCCTAATGAATAATGAGCACCGACTGTAAGTTTTAGACCCCAGAAAATAGCAAAATTCATATCCATGCCAGCTTCTGCCAAGAACTTATTTTTATTTACAGCTCTATCAACCGTTTCATATTCTACATAGTTGCCATAAAAAACTCTTCCCGTGGAATAACCCGTTACACCAGTTCTTCGACTTGTGAGCCAAGCAAAACCAATTTGGGGAGAAAAGCTTGTTACATCTGTCCATTGCAGAGTGCGCCCAATATGAAATGGTATTTTAAAACTTGATATCCCATTACTATAAGAGCGTTGACCCAAAGTAGAACCATTTGGAATATCAAAATAAAATGAATGGGATAATTCATTTCCGTAGAACCCTGTGTGCAATTCCCATTTATCTTTTTTGATAAGTACTGGGAAGCCATATGCTCCTGCCAATGCTATACCAGGTTGTAGGATGCCACTATTGTCTTCAACGCTGAAGGTATGGCGATTAAAACCAACTGAAAAACCACCTTCTACTGATATTTGGGCTTTCGCAAAATCGGTTGAGGCAAAAACAATGATTACGAGGAATGGATAATGTAATTTTCTCAAATGATGAAATAGATCGCATGATTTAAATTTTTATGGCATTTTTGTCACCTCCTAAGCCCTATAACATATGAGTCGAGCAGATTTGACAATCCGTTCGAATACGCTTCATAATATTCCAAATCACTCAAAAAACCAATTATAGCCCTGTTTCTTCAATGTTATACAAATTTGAAATAATTGAAATTTGCATAACATGGTTGGATAAAAATTATCGGCCGATGCATTGACAAATGACATTCTGTAAGCCCAACTGGCACAAGTGACGCTGCGCTGAACACTTGCGGCAGGTTTGGCTTTCTAATTTCTGTCCCCAACTTCCCACCGATATGTCCGGTGTGTTTTATGATGATAGCATCCCAACGCCTCCAGACTCCGCTGCATCAGCCAGTTTTTTTCGCTCACCCAGGTTCCCTCTAAATATTCAAGCGTGGGTGCGGCAGCTTTGGTCATTTGAATTCCGCGGACAAAGGTGAGGGCTTCGAGTCCCATTTTTCGGTATTTGGGCAGAGTTCCGTAAACGGTGGTTCGAAGATGTTTAGCCCGCTTTTTGAAACGCATCAGTTTTGGGTAGTGCCACCATCGCAGGCGTCCCCTGGTTTCGGCAGAGATCTCATTCAGATCGGGTACACAAACAACGAATGATGCCGGCTCATCCCCTACAAACGTAATAATGACACTATCCGGAATCATGATTTTTTTGAGCTTTTGCACCATCTCCCGGATCTCTTCCGGCCCAGTTCGTTAAACTGTTCTTCTCTCTCGGCAATATCCTGGTCGCGCCATGCCTGGTTGTAGATTCCCCGAATATATTCTGCATCCCGCTCCAGGTTGTTCATGTCAATGGGACGCAGGCTCACATTCGGGCGACTTTCAATTCGGTCTGTAATCCGTATCAGCCTCCCGGGCAGCGGTTTATCAAATTCTCGTTTGTAGCTCCAGTGGTCGTCCAGCTTTTCAGCGCCGGTGTTTTCAAACAGCTGCTTGTAGTACGGAGCATGATAAAACATTCCATAGATGGGCGATTCCTCGAAATTCTCCACCAGTAATCCCCAGAAGTTGATGTTTTCCCCAAAATTAATGGGTCCCCGAAATGCTTTATATCCTCTGTCGGAATGCCATTTTTTTGCAAAAGCGATCATTCCATCGGCAACAGACTGATCGTTTATCAGCTCCACAAATCCAAGCCCGCCCATTTTCGGCTCAAAAGCGGCGTCACGCTCCTCATGATTCATCACAGCAAAACGGGCCACAAGCTGATCTTCATCATACATTAAAAAGCGCTCGCACTCTCCTTGCTCAAAAAATGAATTTTTTTCGGGATCAAAAATATTCTCGATCTCAAAGCGGAATGGAGGAATCCAGTTTGGCTCATTCTTGTAAATTTTAAATGGAAAGGAGTGAAAGAGGTCAATCTCCTTTTTTTCGGTAATCTTCTCAAAGCGATATCCCATCAGAGTAAATCTATTGTTAACTTGTGGTCGAAAAATCTCCCTTTTGAAGGGGGCGCAGGGGGATGATAACACCCCACCCGAAGTTTCGGGATTACAGAATGTGACAGAAGGTCATCCCCCTGAATCAACTTTGTTGATTCTTTCCCCCTTCGAAGGAGGATTTTTAAAAGTACAAGCCCCTGCGGGATTGTACAAACGCAGAAATCAGAAGGAATACGAACAATTGGGTTTGTTGAGTGATATGTCGTCAATAAGAAAAAGAGGAATGATTGTTCTCCTGTTAGTGATCTCGTGTGCGTTATCTATCTACCTTTTATATATCTCGGAATCCACGCCGGTTTACCAACTGGAATCTCCCCAAAAACTTGACTCCCTGATTACCGAATCGTTTCATGAATTTGATATCTCCGGCGGCCAGGTCAGAACCCAAAGCATCCGCATAGACAGCACATTTACCCGTAAACGATTTACCGTTGAAGTGCCTCCCTCCTTTTCAAAAACCACGTTTCACTACAAACTTCACGAACAACTTTTGCCATATAAGGCTGAAACAATTGGCCGCGTAGAATTTCCCGAGAAAAATTTACGGGTTCACGTGCAGTATAATCAAACCATTCACCGAACCATCTACCTCTATTCGCAATCTACTGATTAGCCCGGTTTTAATACTCCTCAAAGCTGATCCAAAATCTTTACATCGCTAAATCGAAAATCGTTAAATCAAATGTTGAGGACTTAAAGAAAGGCAGCGGATTGATTTAGCGATTTTGAGATTTTCGATTTTGGATGTGCGATTTATCCATTGGTTTACTAACCACTGTGCGTTGATGAAGCGCATACGCAATATGCGAAGTGAAAAAGCCGGACATACGATACTGCAAACCACTGCTCTTGTACACGAAGCATACTTAGAAATGATTGACCAGGAATAAAGCGCAATTATTAATAAAATCGTACTCATTTAATTGCCGTTGCTGCACTTGCGATGAGACGAATTTTCGTGAGATCGCGTAAATCAAAATGCTAAAAAGCTAGGTGGAAATGAACAGCTGTCACGTTTGAAGATGGTATGGCTCACTTGTGAGCGTAGCTTCTGAATATTGGACTTAGATAGACTGCTGAAGATGCTGGAAACCATGAATGAGCAACAAGCTAAACGTACAGTACCGTTTTTGGCGACTTCCATAACATAAAGTGATCGCAGATATGCGATGAACTGGCATCCTATGCTTTGTACAAAAGTGTGTGAGGCCTGGCTGAAGCGGGAATCGGATAAGCCCAAAAGATCTAAAATCTTTACATCGCTAAATCAAAAATCATTAAATCAAATGTTGAAGACTTAAAGAAAGGCAGCGGATTGATTTAGGGATTTTGAGATTTTCGATTTTGGATGTGCGATTTTTTTAAAAAAACTGTAAGCATGTCGTCGTTTTTGGTTCATACGTATATACACACAAACAAAAAATACAGGAGATTATGAACCGGAAAATACTTGAAGAACGACTCATAAATTTTGCAGTTATAACAGCTGAAATCATTAACAAAATGCCGAATAATAAATTCGCAAATCATCTTGCGGGACAGTTGGTCAGATCCTGTACTTCACCAGCCTTAAACTACGGGGAAACTCAGGGAGCTGAATCTACGAAAGATTTTGTCCACAAGATGAGTGTGGTTCTCAAAGAACTCAGAGAGTCACTGAATTGCTTAAAAATAATTAAACGATCTAACTCATATCATTCTGACTCATCCATACATAAAGTGATCGCAGAATGCGATGAACTGGTATCTATCTTTTACAAAAGTGTTGAAACCGCGAGTAATCGTAAAAGCCAAAAGATCAAAAATCTTTACATCGCTAAATCAAAAATCATTAAATCAAATGTTGGGAACTTAAAGAAAGGCAGCGGATTGATTTAGTGATTTCCGATTTTGGATTTCGGATGTGCGATCTATTTTAAAAAAAACTGTAAGCTTGCTGGCAAATTTGATACATAATATACAGTGATAACAGAATGCGATGAACTGGTATCTATCTTTTACAAAAGTCTTGAAACAGCAAGTAATCGCAGTAACCCAAAAGATCTAAAATCTTTACATCGCTAAATCAAAAATCATTAAATCAATATTGGGACTTAAACAAGTGGGAGGATTGATTTAGTGATTTCCGATTTTTGGATTTTCGGATGTATGATACTACTTGCTCGATAGTTATCACCAGTTCAAGCTTTTGTTGCGCGTATAGAAATCAGAACGAATAACTCCCCTCTGCCAGTACCAGTTTTTCGGGTAGCGGCGAAGTGGAATGAGCGTTTAGCGAATGAACTCGGGGTGTGTCCAACACTGCTCGATTATACATACTTTCACAATTGATTCCGGTTTTAACACACCCCTCAATCCCCTCTCAAGAGGGGAAGCCGATATTTTGATTTTTAAAAAAAACCCATAACCTTATTCCATGAACCCAGAACAATGGAACCGCGTCCAGGCACTCTTCAAGGAGATTGTTGATTTAGACCAGGATACACGATCTGACCGCCTTGAGTCCGTAAAAACCGAGGATCCTCTTTTGTTTGAAGAGTTAATGTCACTCCTTGCAGCGGATTCCGGAACAAACCTCTCTCATCGATGGATTTGCCATTGACAAGATTGATCTTTCTGAGCTTGCAGAACGCAAAAGGTCGCAAATCGGCCCGTTTCAAATTGAGAAGAAGATCGGATCCGGCGGAATGGGAAATGTCTATCTGGCGCATCGTGTGACAGGTGGATTTGAACAAACCGTTGCGCTCAAACTCATTAAATTTGGAATGAGATCGGAAACTGAGGTTCACCGGTTTGAAACAGAACGAAATATTCTCGCACGTCTTCAACATCCCAATATTTTCAAGGTTGGTGGACGGCGGACTAACGGACGACAATCACCCCTGGTTTGCGATGGAATATGTGGAGGGTGAAGATCTTCTCGCCTACTGTAATAGACTCGACCTTTCCATTGAAAAAAGGTTACGCCTTTTTCTGGACGTTATAGAAGCCGTTCAATACGCTCATAAAAACCTTATCGTTCACCGGGATTTGAAACCCGGTAATATTTTGGTCACCGGTGAGGATGATAAGCTATTCGTTAAGCTCCTGGATTTTGGTATTTCCCAAATTATGGATGAATCGGATTCGGAACATGCAAGCAGCAAAGCGATGACCCGCGCCTATGCATCGCCAGAGCAGGTTAAAGGAGACTACACATCCACAGGATCGGATATCTATAGTCTTGGGGTGATATTGTATCAATTGATTTCTGGCTGTCATCCGAAAGAGGAGTTCCGCTCAGAAAATTGTCACCCGAAACCAGTCAACAAAGAACTTGCAGCAATTTGTAAGAAATCGATGAGTACCGATCCTGCTCAGCGATTTGAGAATGTATCTGATTTTGGCAGAGGAGATTGAAGCGTGGCTGAACAATCGGCCGGTCCCCACCTACTCGGAAAGACCGGCATATCGTTTCAGTAAATGGATGAAGAGAAATCGTGCTTCCTCTTTTATGGGATTTTTGCCGTCATCTCCCTCGCGATCGTGGTTTTGCTCTACGCGAATGAACTGGAAAGAGACAGAACATGCTGGCGAGAAGCCGCAAACTTCGGAACAGGTTGCCGGATTTTTGCAGGGATTATTCGAGGTTGCAGATCCAGCCGTTTCCCAGGGCGATACACTCACAGCATTTGCGATGCTGGAACAAGGCACCAGGCAGGTCGGGGAAGATCTGCAAGGATCACCCGAAGTCCTTGCACGTATGTATGATGTTCTCGGGAGATGCTTACGTCAGTTTATGGGACACAGAAAAAGCAGAGAATTGTACAAAAAATCGCTGGAAATTAAACGTACACTCTATAATGAGAATCATATCGAAATTGGGAAAAGCCACCATAATATCGGAAGTATTTATATGCAGGATGGCAGGCTTGAAGAAGCAGACTCTCTGATGACCCTTGCTCTGCAAATTCGTCGGCAGAATCTTGATCCGGGAAGTCCCGAGATCGGTTCAACCCTGCAGCATCTGGGCTTTATAAAGTTGAGGCTGGGAAAAACAGACCAGGCAGAAAAGTTCTATAAGGAAGCTCTATCGATATACGAACGCAGTACGGATGATGAAGCAGCTTTAGAAACTGCGTCACTCATCAATAGCCTTGGAAAGATTTATGAACGAAGGGGTGACTATGACACAGCAGCTAAAAATTACAGAACCGCTCTCGAGTATATTCAAAACAGCCTGGAACCCGATCATGTACGGTCAATCAACTACCTGAGTAATCTTGGATATGCCCTGCACCTCCAGGGAAATTCGAATGAGGGAGAAGAGTACCTGGTGGAGAGCATTGAGGTAGCAAAAAGGGTCCGTGGGGAAGATCATCCGCAAACTGCAGTGGCCATGAGTTATTACTCCAATTTACTCTTCGATCAAAGTAAGTATGAGGAGTCGGAAGAACTTACCAAACAGGTTCTCCAAATCTATCTTGATACGTATGGAGAGGACCATCCGGCCATTCCGGTCTTTTATAATAATATTGGTAATACACGAAGTAACGTCGGGGATTATGAAACGGCTCTCGACTTCCACCAAAAAGCACTGGACCGCCGGATTGAAATCTATGGGGACAGGCACCCTGAAGTCGCCCAATCTTACGCTAATATGGCGACCACCTTCAGTGACATGGAGCGATACCAAGAGGCACTGGAATACTACAACAGAGCGCTGGATATTGAACTGGACGTGTACGGAGAACTCCATCCCGAAACAGCCTACAGCTACGAAGCGATAGGCAATGTTTATAAATATATGAAGCAAATGGACAAAGCCGAACAGAGCTATCTAAAAGGATACAAGATTCTAACAGAAGTATTGGGTGAGGACCACTTTGAGACAGAAAACGCCCGCGAGCGGTTTAATGAGTTTTGTATGAGGACGACGGGCAGGATGGCAAGTTCAGAGGCTTTCGATAACGATTAACACTATTTCAGAAGTTTATTCTATTGGAACATTATGAAATCAGATCTTAATTACTCCTGCAAAGGCGTCGACTGTCTTGAATTTATTTGCTATCCAGGCTCAAGTAGATTTTTTACAAAAGACTTTCGCCACTCTCCGCCCTTCTTTGCGCGTGTAGTAACAGAGCCCCCACTCTATTTGGAGATAAACCATAAATCAATGATACCATGTCAACTCAACTAATACATAGCCCGACACGCTCCTCTCACCTAACCAGCATTGCTGTCATTTGTACCTTTGTTCTACTATTTTATTTTCATGTCTCAGATAACAGCACATCTGTTTTGAGGATCCTGCTCAAATGTGAACACGCCCGGCACGTTCGACCTGTGGAACGCCGCGGAGCCTCTCCATCCCGATCTCGACGCCCTTTTCCACGACAACCGCCGATGTAGACGGCGACGGCAATGACGATATCATTTTCAATCACCGACAGGCGGCAAATGAGATCGCTATCGCCTTTTCCAATGGCGACGGCACGTTTACGGCTCCACAGGCGAGCACGCACCCCGCCTCGCCGGAAGGAGGATGGGCGACCGCCGACTTTGTGACGGCCGATCTGGACAATGACGGCAGCTACGAGCTGATCTGGAGTCGGGTCGGGAATGCGAATGACGATAACATTACAAACATCACATACGTCGCACGCGCTAATGGCCGCTCGCTTGAGTTTCTCGACGGCGTGACCCATCCGGACACGCCGACGGCAGGCGGCGGCTGGGACGAATACCGCACCATCGTCGGCGACATGGACGGGGACGGGGATGACGACCTCGTCTGGAACCTCCTCGGTGGCCGAAACCGCACCTTCGTCGGCTTCTCCAATGGCGACGGCACGTTTATGCTACCTACGACGAGCCAGAATCAGGGCAGCACGTGGTTTCCCTACCAGGCTTTCGTAGGCGACGTGACGAACGACAACAAAGCCGACATGATCTGGTCGGCCTTGGGAACCGAACGCAACAAATGGTACGTGGGCGAATCGCTCCTGCAGCCCAACACGGATCCGGGGGACGATAAGTACTTCACACTTCGGTTTGACAGGCGCTCCCCGAGCAACTGGTCGGGCTACACGACGCTCACCGGCGATATCGACGGGAAGAACGGCACGGATCTTCTGTTCGTCCACCTGGACCGGAATCCGATTCCCGCGCATCGTGTGCTGTCGGACGGCAACGGGTCGTTCACTGTCGAACCGTTTGTGAAGCTGCAAACGCCTGGTGGAATCCTCGGAAATACGTCTGGCCGATGTCTCCGGCGAGGGGCGGAGTGACCTCGTGGCCTTCGATTTGGCAAGTTTCACGGTTCGTGTGCGCCTCGGCAATCAAGACGGTACGTTCGACTTCTCGCGCGATGACCAAACGCTCCCACAGGACGAATGGTCGCTGTTCGCCTTCATTACTGGCGATTTTAACGGCGACGGCCTCCAGGATGTCCTCTGGACCAATGAGAAGCAGAACAGCCGGTTCTACATCGGCCTCGCCCGGGAGGATAACGACTTGTGAACACCCCGAACTGGCCTGCAGCAATGGAGCGATTGACCGCATCTATACTAAACTGGAACACATCGAAAAAGCCGAAACCTGCTAAAGGGCCAGTTATAACATTCTGTTTAAGGTGCCTGGCAAGGGCCATCAAGAAACCGAACATTCAATATTTCGGCTTGTTTATTCCTGCGAAGCGACCGGACAATTACCTAATGAAAACCATGCCACTACTTCGGGAATTCGGGCGCATCCAGGGGGTCGGAGAACCGCAAGACAATCCGGTACCTGGTGATGTTCTTTGTACTGCTCTCGCTACACGCTTGGATTCAAGGTGAACAGGTCTGGCCGTTTCGTTGCTGTTTATTGTATCCTTGCTTTTTAGTTCATTCGTCGTCATGTTCTTAATCCATCCGTCTGCCCCGTTTAAACGCCGGGGTATTGGGCGTTTTATAAGCTTTTTAACGCAAATTAGGAGGATTTTATGCCTGTTCTCTCGAAGAGATCTCTTTCCATTGATTATACCAGCGATGGAATAGGTCCGCCGGTCGTCCTGATCCATAGTTCTGTGAGCTCGAACCGACAGTGGCGTGCCATGACCGAGGCACTGAAAGACCGGTACCGAGTTCTGGCAATCAACTTATTCGGCTATGGGGAAACTACCCCCTGGCCCGGGAATGCACCTCAGACGCTATATGCTCAGGCTCAGCTGGTTCTTGCGCTGTGCGAAGGTATAGAGGAGCCGCTCCATCTCGTAGGACATTCCTTTGGTGGCTCTGTTGCATTGAAAGCAGCCTCGCTTCTGGGTTCCCGTGTCGGGAGGCTAATTCTTCTTGAGCCAAACCCTTTCTACCTGCTCAAGCAAAACGGCTGTACTGAGGCGTATCTGGAATCACGGGATTTGCGAGACCATGTAAAGTGTTACGGTGCGTTGGGCGATTGGCCAAAGGTTGCTGAACGCTTCGCAGACTATTGGTTGGGTGATGGGGCTTGGGCCAGCATGACGGAGAAACGCCGAGTTGCCTTCGCCGACTCACTACCTCCGAATTTCTACGAATGGGATGCAGTCATGGAGGAGAAAAGCACGATCGAGGACTGCAAGAACCTCAACCCACCCACACTCATGGTGAGCGATGCGACCACACGCCTTCCAATTCGAGAGATCGTGGCGCTCTTTGCCAAGGCTTGTCCACACTGGACCTTCCATACCATACCCGATGGTGGGCATATGGCCCCGCTAACTCGACCGGAGCTAATTAATCCCGTGGTCCAGCATTTCTTGGATGCAGGTCAGGAGTAATCATCGTGGTCATCGGTATTTAAACAACCTCGGGAAACGGCCTTCCTTTGGTCCGGGTCGCTAACTGGCTGACTCATGTGGATCTCGACTGGAAAGGAGCAGATGCTCTCATGCCCCTGGTTTTATATCTCTTCTATATATTCATCCAGTATCAAGATACCATGGATTACAAACCGGAGGTAGAACCCGAGGCGATCCGCCCTCTTAAGCAATGGGGTATTCTTGCAGGCAGCCTGTTGGTAATTTTAGCAGGTGTTGAAATGCTGGTACAATCGGCAATACAGTTCGGAGAGATCCTGGGCACACCCTCTTTTCTCTGGGGAATTTCGGTTGTAGCCGCCGGAACCAGCATCCCGGATCTTTTTGTAAGTGTTAAAAAAGCGCAAAAAGGGAACGGCATCACTTCTATTGCCAATGTGTTGGGCAGTAATATTTTCGACCTGTTGGTCTGCATTCCGATAGGTATTCTTATAGCGGGTGCAACCGTCATTAACTTTTCAGTTGCCGCTCCTTTGTTGGGGGCCCTCACATTTGGAACACTTATGCTTTTCAGTTTCATGCGAACCAATATGATTCTCGGCCGAAAAGAATCCTTCACACTGATTATCTTTTATATTCTCTTCCTCGTTTGGATGGGCCTCGAAAACTTTGGTGTGATTGACTCGATTCCCTCCCTGCCGGGTTGATTGACAAAATAATCCGTGCCCGGATATTGGTATTCCTCGCATGTAGTATTCCGCCTTGTGAGTGGACCGGTCAAACGCAGAGAGAGTATTAACAAAAGTATTTTTGGAATAGAAATTGATGTACGTGAACAGTAAGCACCGCAATATTTTACAATATGCAGATTTATTAGAATGTTAAGTTAAATTTTAACCGGTATCGCCAGCAGGACGTAATTTATGCAAGACTCAAGCAGTTGATAAAAAAGTTAATAACTGTGTTTATTGCCAATTGCCTACTGCCAACTGCTTACTGAAGCACCGCAATATTTTACAATATGCAGATTTATTAGAATGTTAAGTTAAATTTTAATTTTAAGTATTGATTATGGAATCTGAAAAGCGACAACCCCTTCAACATACAGTAGCCGATCGGCTCTTTAAATCAAGAATTGTAATGATCAACGGAGAGATCACACAAAAACTCGTAGGTGAAGTTACCTCCCAACTGATTGCACTCTCTTCAATTTCGAGTGAGCCGATCACCCTGTTTATTCATTCCCAGGGTGGGCACGTAGAATCGGGCGATTCAATTCACGACATTATTCGATTTATCGACGCACAAGTACGAATTGTTGGCAGCGGATGGGTAGCCAGCGCCGGTGCTCTTATTTACGTATCTGTTCCTAAGAAGGATCGATATTGTCTGCCGAACACACGATTTTTGCTGCATCAACCGTCGGGTGGCGTACGCGGCAGCGGAAGTGACATTGCCATAGAAGCAGAAGAGATGGTAAAAATGAGGCGGCGGCTCAATGAGATATTTGCCGAAGGCACGGGACAACCCCTCGAAAAAATTGAAGAGGATACGCAACGCAACTTCTGGCTGACTGCCGAAGAAGCGAAGGAATATGGTTTGGTTGGCTCCATCATTGAAAAGGTATCCGATATCTCCTGACTTGATTTCACAAATGAAATACACTCACTTTTTGTTTGTTATATTTAGTAATATCATAAACATACAATAGAAACTACTATACAGCCTGGTATTTTAAATCTTAATTGTACAAAATTAAAAAAGGAGTGATTTATGGTTATTAAAGATGTTCTCGATCAACTTGAAACATCAGAAAAGCCTGTAGCCAAAGCGTTTCATACAGGTGATCATTTTAAAGTATTGGTCTTTGGTTTTAAGAAAGGAATGAAGCTGAAAGACCATGAGGCGCATCAACCAACCAAGCTGCTGGTATTAAGCGGCGATTTGATGTATCATCAAAATAAAAAAGAGACCCGCCTTAAACAGTATGATGAGGTTGATATCCATCCGGAAGTCACTCATTCCCTGAGCGCCCTGTCCGACAGCCTGGTTCTGCTAACCCAGGGTAAACATTTCTGATTTTTTTCAGTGTAGAGCTTTTCTGCAATTGAAGCTGTTTTCTCTTTGGAATAACTGATGAAAGAAACTTATAAACCTCAGTTCGATTAATAAAAACGAATGAAAAAGTCTCCCCTAACAAGGGGAGATTTAGAGGGTTGTTCATTGGTTTTGCGATATTTTGATGAAATGAAACCGATCGTAATACCTCAGGCCCAGTGCCAGTTGTGACCAGTTCTCTGTTTCTCCGGATGCCGGCTTATTTGCCCGGATGAATAATTGTTGAATAATCAGAATATCCTGAAATGCAATTATTTTGATCTATACCAATTATTTCGACAGATCGTAATATTGCAAATTGAGTTTTCATTGATCAGATCTGCACAAAAAAGAATACAGAGTATAGATAATTTAAAATCATGTCACGGTCTTCTTTCAGTTTTTAACTGGTACAAATGATTTTTGATCGATATATGCTGTACTAATAAATATGACGTGCGTCAATCTAACAGGTTAACAGATGTGGAATATTGCTGTAATCGATTCATCAAAACAGAATGTGAAGTTTGGTATTCATGAAGATGGTTCTCCAATATCTAACCGATATTTTTTGGAATTACTTCGGGATTCTCAACCGTTCCGGGAGTTTTACAATGGATTCCTGGCTGATTCAGATTATGAAGCTTTTTTCTGGGAGAACAAGCCCATAACCAATAATAATTTAGGAGATGACTACGAATGCAACATCCTCAACAGTGATTTTTTAGCGGGCAGATCGCCTGATGCACAAACTTTCAAACAGTATTTTAAAAGAGGCCAATTGGTCGTCACTTTTCCGAATCTTGGTAATGATGCCGAGTTGATCGTTCCCTGCCCTCAGAAAAAAAATGATTGTTACACACATATTGGAACTTTTGTGCGAAATGCTGATGATGATCAAATTGATGAATTTTGGCGAATCACCGGGCGTGAAACTCTGAAGGCAATTGGCAGTAAACCCAAATGGCTGAGTACCTCGGGACTGGGTGTGTTCTGGCTGCATGTCCGGATTGATACGATTCCGAAATATTATCAAACGAAGGAGTACAAGAAGATTTAAGCTTTCAGCAAAAGTCCCGAACCTGCGAGAGTCCGAATGGTCCCCGTAGAGTTCGATGAAAACGATCGTAACTCTGCCAGGAGCTATCGCACTCTGACAGGTTACTTTTTATCAGTTAATTTAATTAAGATTAATCATGAGCATACTCAGAATTATTTTCGCCATCATCCTCCCTCCCCTGGGAGTATTTTTAACAATTGGAATTAAACCGGCTTTTTGGCTGAACATTCTCCTGACCATTTTAGGATTTCTGCCCGGAATTATTCACGCCGTTTGGGTGATTGCGAAGAATGATTGACTTTTTAGCTGGCAGATATCAGTTTTTATTAATGTGAATTACTAATCTTTTTCCAATGGAATGAGGATTGGGGATTATTTTTCCACATACCTCACTCCGCAATCCACATTCAACCAAAATTAAATACAAAACTAACTTGTTATGAACATCCAAAACAAAACAGCCATTGTAACGGGAGCCAGCAAAGGAATTGGGCTCTCAACAGCAAAAGCACTCATCAATGAAGGTGTAACCGTTGCCTGCTGGAGCCGAACGCCTCCAAAAGATTTCTCTCACGACAATTTTCATCATATTGAAACAGATCTGACCCAGGAGGAATCTGTGGAAGAATCATTTCAAAGAACCGTCCAGAAACTGGGAGATATCTCAATCCTGATAAATAATGCCGGTGTTGGCTATCACGCACGAATGGAGGATACCCCATCCAAACAGTGGCGATACCTGTTTGATCTGAACGTGCATGGAATCTTCTATGTCACCAAACGAGTGATTCCCGGAATGAAGCAGCGAGAAGAGGGACATATCATAAATATCGGGTCAGGTGCCGGTACGAATGGAATTCCTGAGATGAGCGCTTACTGCGGAACCAAATATGCTGTCAACGGAATTACAGAATCTCTGCACAATGAGTTGAGAGATTTTGGCGTGAAGGTAAGTTGTATCTCTCCGGGTTCTGTGGATACTGGGTTTTCATCCTCAAACAAGAACAAATTACTACCTGAAGACCTCGCCAGTGCGATTGTCCACATGCTGAAATGTCCGCAGAATTTTCACTATACGGACGTGCAAGTCAGACCACTTCAGCCGTAACCGAAAAGACATGGTATTTTTAGTGCCAATGATAAATTTTTCTCAATTAAACCTTTTTGTGTCAGCTTGAAATAATATGCCGATAAGAAAAAATACCATGTCTGTTATACCACAATCTCTCCGGATTGCACCTTCCAGAGCTGATGATAAATTCCATCCTTCGCAACTAACTCATTGTGCGTTCCGGATTCGGCAAGTTCTCCATTCTCAAGTACAAAGATATGATCCGCATGCCGAACTGTTGAGAGCCGATGTGCGATGATGATCGTCGTTCGGTCTTTGGATATTTTGAAGAGTGAGCGCTGTATGGCCGCTTCTGTTTCGTTGTCTACGGCGGAGGTTGCTTCATCCAAAATTAAGATGGGTGGATTTTTGAGAATAGCCCGCGCTATTGAAATTCGCTGACGCTGACCACCGGAAAGTTTTTGTCCTCTCTCCCCCACGATTGTGTCATATCCTTCATCCAATTCCATGATGAAATCGTGAGCTTCCGCCATCTCTGCTGCTCGTTTCACCTCCTCTTCAGAGGCGTCAAATGAACCGTAGCGGATATTTTCAATTACACTCCCGTGAAACAGAAATACATCCTGGCTGACCAATCCGGCAGACTTCACTAAATCGTTGATCTTGTACTCTCTCAAATCTCTTCCATCCAGTAAAATTTGTCCACCGGTAACATCATAAAACCGCATCAGCAGTTTTACCATACTGCTCTTACCCGCGCCGGTGGCTCCCACAATCCCGACTGTGTCACCTGCTCCAATCGTAAGATTCAGGTTTTTCAACACAGGTCCGCCGGTTCTATATCTGAAATCTACGTTTTCGAATTTATACTCTCCATCTACTTCATCCGGTTTGATGGAAACCGAGCCATCCGGCAGTTTTTCTTCGGTATTCAATAATCCCATGATACGCCTGGTACTTGCCATTGCCCGTTGGTAGAGATCAAACGTCTCCCCAAGCCGGGTCAGCGGCCAAAGTAGTCGCTGCGTTACAAATATCAACACACTGTACAAACCTACTTCCATCTGACCTTCCAGGGTTTGGAAACCGGCAAATATCAGTATGGCAATAAAACCGGCCATAATCAGCATCCGGATCAATGGAACAAACGCAGAACTGAGCCGAATGACATCTTGATTGGCTTTTTTGTACTGATCGGAAAGATTGGCAATACGCTGGTTTTCGTGATCCTGTGCTCCAAAGCTTTTAATCGTGGTCATTCCGCCCAGA
The DNA here is from genome assembly GCA_034521495.1 of Balneolaceae bacterium. Classification (NCBI taxonomy): domain Bacteria; kingdom Pseudomonadati; phylum Balneolota; class Balneolia; order Balneolales; family Balneolaceae; species Balneolaceae bacterium. The sequence goes on along the minus strand of JAXHMK010000021.1, from coordinate 239,355 downwards.
TTATTCACGAGTTGTGAGCTTACCTCACCCGCCTGATCACGAACTTTGCTATATTTTGGTGCCAGTTTCTTCTGAAACCATACAGACCCCCAAATTATGAACGGCATGGGGACCAACGCCATCCAGCCAATTTGCGGAGCCGAAAAGATGAAGATCGATCCGATCACAACCACCGTGATAAATACCTGGATCAGATCATTTGCCCCGTGATCGAGAAATCGTTCAAGCTGGTTTACATCATCATTCAAAATAGCAATCAGATCTCCCGTTGATCGATCTTCAAAATAGGCCATCTCCTGTTCCTGGAGATGACTGTAGGTATCCGTTCGAAGACTGTCCTGCGTAAACTGAGCAAGATCTCTCCAGTAGATTTTGAACATATATTCAAATGCCGATTCCAAAACCCATATTACGGCAGTAACAGCGGCAAGAAAAAGAAGTTGATCTGTTGGTTCGGTAATACCGTATCGCCCAAGAAGACTTTCTGTTCCCTGCACAACAATATCCACTGCCACTCCAATTAAAATGGGCGGAGCCAGATCAAAAAGTTTATTCAGAACAGAAAAAAGTGTAGCCAGCCGTACCTTCTTGCGGAAGGGTTTGAGATAAGAAAGAAGCTGAACGAGAGGGTGTTTAGCCGTATCCGTTGTACTATTCATGATGGTGGTTAGTTAGAACAAAGATGGGATATAAAAAAGCCATCAGATGACTGATCCCGAAATAATTCAGGATTGAAAGTAAGAAGTGATACGATGACTTTCGAATTGTTTTATTCTATGATTGTATAACAAGTTCGGCTATTCCCCTGCCCTTACTTTTTACTCGTGCCGAAGGTCCTCCTTCGGCACGCCACCCCGAAGCTCCGCTTCTATTCATCGAACCCTCCACACGACATGAACTAAACCCTCCTTATGGCTCTCTTACCAGAAGCAGAGCTTCTAAAAGCAATGTTCCGAAGGAGACCTTCGGAACAAGTAGTAAGTAAATCATCCCCCTTCGCCCCATCAAAGTGAGATTTTTCAATCTGTATAGGTGTTTACACGCTCATCAGATATCACACCGTCCCAATTCATACCAAATCCGAAATCATAATTATGGCCTTCAGCATCAACATGAGTTTCCATATCGTGGGGTGTATCTTCAGCCTGATTTTCAACCGTTGCCATATCCGCAGGCATTTGCAGCGGCAACAGTGCAGAGGGCTCGTGATCGCCGGAAATTACATCCAACAAAGCCTGATCCTGAACGCCAAAATGGACAACAATTCCATCGACAAGTTCTTCAAATTCATGAAAAACCATTGGATTTGATACGTTGATAGCCACAATCACCGGTTTCTCTCCCATCGCTTCGCGTGTTTCGATTACGCTGTCCAGGTCCGATTCGTTTACTGTTTCAACGGTTTGTCCACGGTAGGATCGGTTATCGGAATCTTCAAGAGGATCGCCGCCGGCTAAACTTGGATCGCGGGCTTCGGTTGCAGTGTATGGCCGATATTGCAGGCTAATCGGTACGTACTCTGCATCCTCACTGTCATACCCGCGACCAGAATTGGGGCTTTCAATAAAAGCGATAGCAAAGTCCGCTTCGTCCGGATTGTCCGTTAGATTGTAATATTGATTTAGAATTTCTTCACTCACCGGAAGTTCATCCGTTGCGGGAATTGGCATGCCTATGAAATTCGAACTTTCCGGCCTTGTTCTGTTGGGCACGTAAACCGTCAGTTGATCCTCAACAGGCAAAACATTCCCTCTATTCTTAAGCATTACAATTGAGTTTAACTGAGTTTCATATCCTTCTTGCATGAATTCAGGATTACCCACTATTCCACTGGACTGCTCTGGTTGCAGGTACGGATTTTCAAACAATCCTACCCGGAAAATATTCTTGAGAAGTCTCACTGCAGATCGCTCAAATCGTGCACGCATGAACTCTTCACCGTGCTCATCAACGCCAATTTCGTAGGCCTCAACAACGGGACCCGCCTCATTATTTCCACCGAATTGATCTCCGCCGGCCATAATTACGCGATAGTGCCGTTCCGCAACCGTCAGATCCTCAACTCCCCAAGGCTTTCCATCAATGAAATGAATCCATCACATTATGGTCACCTGTAACGCCCCAGTCTGTACAAACCACACCGTCGAATCCATATTTATCACGGAGGAGTTCCTGGATAATGTAATCGCTGTAGGCATTGGCAACATCCTCACCTTCGGGACTTTGACCCACTGAAATTGTATAATAAGGCATTACAGCCGAGGCCATTTCTGTTTCGCCTTTCAGGTTGAATGCTCCTTCAGTAAAAGGTATCAACATCTCATCGAAATTATTCCCGGGATACACAGCGTATTTACCAAATCCGTAATGAGCATCACGTCCGCCCTCGCCTGATCCGCCACCGGGCCAGTGTTTTACCATGGCATTCACACTTTCGTATCCCCAGCCGCCGGAGATCTCTTCCTCTTCTGATGAGCTTTGAAAACCGTCAACATAGGCCCTTGCCATATCCGCTGAAAGCTGGGAGTCCTCTCCAAATGTTCCGCTGACTCTCATCCAACGGGGATCGGTCGCCATATCAATTTGCGGAGATAGTGCGGTTGTGATTCCCAACGCCCTGTATTCACGAGAGGCGATTCGTGCGAACTGTTCCGTTGCATCAGGATTAAATGTAGCAGCTAATCCCAACGATCCCGGCCACATAGAGATGTCGCCACCGGCTCCTTCATTGAATTCTGCATCGGCGACTGTTTCGTGTCGCGGATCTGAGCTGGTGTTCATCGGAATTCCAAGACCGAGTCCCTCTGCAAACGCCTGCGCATTGTTATTCCATTGAGCCGCAACGGCGGGACTCTCAACCGTCGTGATGAGTACGTGCCGTAGGTTGTCTTCTTCGAGAAACTGCTTTTGCTGATCGGTCAGATCTGAGGGTTCGGCATCACTTTCACTCAGTGGAGACCCGTTATAAGTCCCTGCTCGAAAGCCTCCTTCGCCGGCTGGGATGGATTGATGCGCACTGTACAACATGAGCCCGGCAATCTGCTCAACGGACATTTGTGAAGCCAGATCTTCAGCACGTTCATCAGCCGAAAGCCGCCAGTCTTCGTACGGATCTAATTCTCCATTCTTGTTCAAATCTTTAAATGCCGCTCCATCTAATTGTAAAATTTCAACTCCTGAATTAAGAGAGTATCCGATGGTGGGGCCGTTGGAGTGATGGATAAATTCAATATCACCGATTTGTTCAACCGTTTGTTCTCCATATTCGTTGCAGGAGAGGATCGTAGAAATCATTAAGAAAGAAAAAATAAAAGATACTGCTCTGAATTTTGGCAAGAGACTCATACTTAGCGGATTGTAATGGTTATTTTGTCATTGTTACAATGTATAAAAATAACTCTCTTCTTTGAACAAATTTTTTATTTTGCGCTTTCTCAAACCTTAAAAATCTGATCGTATTGGGAAATCGCCAGATATGAATACAATTATGCGTGAACAATGAATAGAAATACACTTCAAAGTGGATTTTTTAACAGATCGATTTTGTACAAAGTCAACTTCACGAGTACTGGGTATCGTCCCTGACGGGACTTCGTACGTGGTAGTGGTAGTTTGGCATCTAACCCCAACTGAAGTTGGGACCTACTCTGTGTCATCCCACATAGCGGGATTGGGATTTCGTCTGAATCTGGAGTTATCAATCTACCTCTCTGGCTATCAATTATTCGAAATGACATTGTGAATCAATAGACATTCATTAATTAGAAAATTATGCAACAAACATGAATCCATATCTTAGCACAAGTCCCGCCATGCGGGACGACAGGCAGTAGCCCTCGGTTTCAACCGGGGGTATGTGCCGGGGCATCCAGTAAAAAAGTCCCGTCAGGGACGATACCCTACTCTATAATCTATCTATCATTTACCATATCACTACTGGCTCCCACAATTTTATATGTATAAATTTTGTAAGGAATGCCATCCAATCGGTTCATACAAGTAACAATCAACTAACAAAATTCAAACCGATTCATCATGGCGAACACCTATACTCAACTCTATATCCATTATATCTTCAGCACTAAACATCATTATCCGCTCATACAACCTGAATTTGAACAGCGATTGTATAAATACATCACAGGTATCGGACGCGAAAAGGGATATCCGGTACTTGCTGTCGGGGGGATGGCTGACCATCTGCATGTGTTGGTCTCCCTGTCACCAACTATATCCGTGGCCAAGACGATCCAGACAATCAAAGGAAATTCATCCAAATGGATCAATGATTGTTTTTACCCGGAGCGGCGGCAATTCAATTGGCAGTCGGGCTATGGGGCATTTAGTATTGGCCGTTCGGGAGTAAATCGGCTGAAAGACTATATCAAGAATCAGAAAAAACATCACGAAAAGATGACATTTAAAGAGGAATACAGAATGTTTTTGGAGAAATACGGTGTTTCCTGGGATGAGAAATATGTGTGGGGGTGAATCAATGTGAACCGTATCTATTTTAGTTACCCGTGAGACAGGGTGCCGTCCCTGACGGGACTTTTTTAATAGGTGGTATCGCGTTCAACCCCAACTGAAGTTGGGGCCTACTTGCTTTCATCCCGCATGGCGGGATTTGGAATTTTGCTTGAACCGGTATTTGATCAACTCATACTTAATTATGTCGGTTGAGCATTCATTTAGAAGACTACATCAAATAACGTAAGTTAGATCCATGCATGCATAAAGTATGAAATGAATAGAATCAACAGCTTCGGGAGCAGCTCGAACAATGTAGAAGAATTACAGTAATCTCCAATAAAAGGAGTAAATCATGAGCCATTCTTCCAACACAAGTCCCGCCATGCGGGACGACAGGTAGTAGCCCTCGGTTTCAACCGGGGTTAAATGTCAACCCGAATCCATCCAAAGTCCCGTCAGGGACGATACCCCAACTCGATGATTGCAGATGCCTCGAAACCATTCAAAACCTATCCGTTTTAAAGTTTATTTCCATCAAACTATAAAACCTGACATTGATTTTGTGTTTTGGAATTTTAATGCCTTCCCATTTTTACCCACTTTTATTGCGACTATGAAACTGCTTCTTAATGAGACTCCCGTTTCACCTCACTCCCCGATTTACCAACCAGAAAATCAAGATCGGCGCCAAGGTGGGCTTGGTTCACATGTTCGATATACAGATTTACGTATCCACGGTCATAATCATGCGGCGGTGGTGTCCAGTTTTCACGGCGCCGTTCGAGCTCTTCATCGGAAACATCCAGGTGCAGTCGTCGATTCTTAACATCCACTTCAATCATATCTCCATTTTCAACAAGAGCCAAAACGCTTCCCGTGTACGATTCGGGAGAAACATGCAGAAAAGCCGTTCCGTACGCCGTACCGCTCATTCGTCCATCAGAAATCCGAACCATATCTTTGATTCCTTTCTCCAGGATTTTCTTGGGAAGTCCCATATTTCCAACCTCCGGCATACCGGGATATCCTTTCGGTCCCACATATTTCAGGACCATGATACAGGATTCATCGATATCCAAATCCGGATCATCAACACGTGCTTTGTAATCTTCAATACTTTCAAATACCACAGCACGGCCTCTGTGCTGCAACAGTTCAGGAGAAGCCGCCGACGTTTTGATTACCGCTCCTTCCGGACAGAGATTTCCTCTCACCACCGTAGTTCCACTGTTTTCCTGAAATGGTTCATCAACGGAAGCAATTACATCCCGATTATAACATTCGGCATTTTTATTGTTTTCGATGAGACTTTTTCCGTTAGCTGTCATCACATCAGAATCCAAATGTTTACTCATCTCTTTGATTACAACAGGGAGTCCGCCGGCGTAGTAAAAATCCTCCATAAAATGATCACCCGATGGCATCAGGTTCACCAGCAATGGAATTTCGCTGCCATATTCGTCAAAATCATCCAGCTTCAGATCCACCTCCATTCGCCTGGCAATTGCCATCAGGTGAACAATGAAGTTAGTTGAGCCTCCAATCGCGGCATTGATTTTGATAGCATTCAAAAATGCTTCCCGGGTTAAAATATCTGATGGTTTGAGATCCTCATTGACCATATCAACAATTCGGCGGCCACTCTTATGAGACAGTACTTTCCGGCGGGAATCAGCTGCAGGAATGGCCGCATTTCCAGGCAGGCTTAATCCAAGCGACTCTACCATCGATGCCATTGTTGAGGCTGTACCCATCACCGCGCAATGCCCCTGGCTTCGGCACATCGCCCCTTCGGCCTCAAGAAGTTCCTCATCACTTATTTTCCCGGTTTTGTGATCTTCCGCAAATCTCCAGACATCGGTTGTACCAATCTTTTTTCCCTTGAAATACCCGGTAAGCATCGGTCCGCCGGAAACCACAATAGTCGGGATGTCCACACTGCACGCACCCATAACCAGCGAGGGTGTTGTTTTATCACAGCCGCACAACAGCACTACCGCATCAACAGGATTGGCACGTATCGATTCCTCTACATCCATACTGGCCAGGTTTCGATAGAGCATAGCCGTGGGACGAATCAACGTTTCGCCGAGAGACATCACCGGAAACTCCAGCGGAAATCCGCCGGCTTCCCATACTCCTCGTTTTACTGATTCTGCTAATTCTCTCATGTGAGCGTTACAAGGGGTCAATTCCGACCAGGTATTACAGATACCGATAACCGGTTTCCCCTCAAATTCATCTGACGGAAATCCCTGGTTTTTCATCCAGCTTCTATAGATAAACCCGTCCTTTCCTGTTTTACCAAACCAGTCTCTGCTTCTGAGATCTTCTTTCTTTTTGCTCATTATCTTAGTTTTTTGTCGTTTTTCTCATTTTAAAATTAATTGATCTATAGCAACCTGTCAGAGTACCCGCTTTTTGGGTTCCTGGCAGAGTTGCGAACAACGAATCCACCTACACAACTCTGACAGGACTTCCACTTCGTTTCAGACTCTGTCAGGTTGTTTCAAACCGATCTACCAGTCGGCCGCTAAATGGCAGATCAACACTAAAAAGCGACCCCGATAGCGGCGCTTTTTCAATTTCTGCATCATCCATGTGTTCCCGGCATGTTGTGATAAAAAGAGTTTTCAAATCCTCACCGCCAAATGTGCAAGAAGTAGGTTTTGGAACCGGTAACCGAACCTCGAACTCAATATGCCCATTTTTCGGGTTAATTTGAATCACTTTCCCTCCGGCATAGAGTGCAATCCATAATTTATCGTCAGAATCAATGGTCATGCCATCGGGGTAACCAAGCTCTTCATCAAACTCGTAAATCACAGACCGATCCGAAATTTCACCGGTATCTTTTTGATATTGAAATGAATACAGCTCCCGCGCAATCGTATCAATAAAATAGAATGTATCACAGCTACTATTCCAGGCCATACCGTTTGGAATGGTCAGTTGATCTAACTTTTTTTCAACTTTCAATTCGGAATCCACACAAAAAAGATTTCCTGATCCATTCTCTAAATTATAATCAAGTGACTCGAACCAAAAACGTCCGGCCGGGTCGCATTTTCCATCGTTGGATCGTGTGCCTTCACCCAGTGTAAAATTATTGTCTATCGGTGTGACGATTTCGGATTCAATATCAAAATAAGCCAATCCTGACTGCAGAGCTAATAGAAGTCCACCGTCTTTTCGTAAAGCTGCCGCTCCAATCTGCTCGCCTACATCAAACCATTGATTTTCTTTTGATGTAGGATCATAACAATTTAGCTTGCAGGATAGAATATCCACCCACCAAAGTTTTTGATTGATCTCATCCCAAACCGGACCCTCACCCAAATGAGCATCCGTTTGATATTCCAAATTTGCATGAATAACTGAAGACATTCTCTACTCTTTTTTACTTCCGCCTACTTTTATTCCAAGTCCGCCATCTATGCGAATGGGCTGCCCGTTGATGAACGATCCCTTTTCGCTGCAGACAAATGCAACCAATTCACCAATCTCCTCCTCGGTTGCCATTCGACCGTTTAGATGTAAATTTTCGGTCTCTTTTCGAACAATTTCCGGATCAGGTGATTCTTGAAATGCTTTCCTGTTCATGGGGGTATCTACTCCACCCGGACAGATCGCCACGCTGCGGATGTTTGGAGCATAATCCACTGCAATACTTCTTGTTAGACCAACCAATGCCGACTTTGTAGTGATATATGCCGCTACATTTTCCTGCGCCACAAATGCCTGCACGCTCGACATATTGACAACAACTCCACCATTATTTTTTTGCATGTAAGGAATGCAATGTTTGGCACAGAGAAAGGCGCCTTTCAGATTTACATTCATCACCGCATCCCAGTCTTCTTCCGAGGTATTAGTAACAGAATAATATTTCAGAATTCCGGCATTATTGACGAGGTAATCAATAGATCCAAAATGACCATCAATTTTCTCGACTGCATCCTGAACCTCATTTTCTTTTGAGATATTGCATTTTACAAACAATGCTCGCTCGCCCAGTTCATCCACAAATTTTGAACCGGTTTTATCGTCAACATCCAAGATTGCTACATTGGCTCCTTCCCGATAAAATACAGATGCGCACCCGGCACCGATTCCTTTTGCTCCGCCGGTGATAACTACAGTCTTGTTTGTGAATGACATGAATCTATAAGTCAGTTTTTAATTATGGATATAAGAGATCAACTTCTTCAAAGCACGTTATTTAATTAAAAATAACTTTACAAAGATTTCTTAAAAGTATCAGGAATTGGAATCGGATAAGTTCGCTTTGAGAACACCCCTCCGCGACTGAAGTCGGGACTCCCCTCAAGGGGAGATTTCTTTACTTGTTCCGAAGGTCTTCCTTCGGAACACCCAGACCGAAGCTCCGCTTCCTTTCCTCCACGCCGAACGCCGCCGTGTTTAATAGAAATGTACACAGCTAAACCTTCCTTGCCAAAGCAAAAATTCCATTCCCTTTCTCATTTTTAGTGAAGAGATCGGCGAAGTTCATCAGCAAGCAAAACGGCATTACAATTGGGTAATAAATCAACAAGGGTATGACGGCAAACAGTTTTATTTTATTGAACCAGATCATCGGCCATTTCACAGAGAGAACCCAGGCTTTGTGCCCCCAGAATCCATATGTATAGTGCGGCTTCACGGAATCAAACCCGGCCAGATTTAGTTTTGAAGTAATTTCTTCTTTGGAATACCCCGCACGAGCATGTTCGCCTACAAACGAATCGTCTTCATCAGCATCCTCTTCGGAATAATGCGATGGCGAATGCATCAAAAAAAATCCGCCGTTCTTCAGGCTTTTTTGGAGATTTCTCATCACTTTAACATCATCCTCGATATGCTCTAACACATCGATACAGATAATGAAATCGAATTCTGTTTCAGATGAAAATTCAAGAAGATCGGCTTTATAAAATTGAATTTTTTCTCTCTTGATATCTTCCTGAAAATAGTGTCTGTTATCCTCTAAATAGTCCTCTTTTACATCAACAGAATGGACCTTCACATTTTTAAATTGCGAGAGGATGAACCGGTCATATTGACCAAAACCACAGCCGGCATCCAGCAATGTCCATTCTCCTTTTTGATCTAACTCTTTTCCTTTCTTTCTTAACATGCGCCGGATATGCCAACTTCTCAGAAAAAACAGATCAAGTAAAAAGTAAAAGATTCTTCTGAGCCATCTCGAATTTTGAATAATCCCGGCAAAGCGATCTTTTACCGGGTCGTAGGCTATTTTGCTCATAGTCCTTTTTTCTCGGCAATGCCCGGTTTTTCATACTTTATCTGGCCTTGGTTGTAGATTTCACCCAGGAACCCGATTGAGAAAAATTGCACACCCAACAGAATTAACAGAATCCCAAGAAACAGCAGCGGACGATTACTCAGCGGTTCTCCAAAAAATAGTTTCAGGTAAGCCAGCCAGCCGCTGATTCCCACTCCAATAATTAAAAATAACACTCCCATGGAACCGAAAAAGTGCATCGGCTGCCGCATGTACCGGTTCACAAAGAGAAGAGTCAGAAGATCCAAAAAGCCGTTCAAAAAACGCGAAATCCCAAATTTAGTTCTGCCGTATTTTCTTGGATGATGCTTTACCACTTTCTCACCAATACGATTAAATCCCTTCCATTTGGCCAACAGCGGTACATAGCGATGCATCTCTCCATAAAGATAAATACTGTCTGTAACCTCTTTGCGATACGCTTTTAAACCACAATTAAAATCATGGAGTCGAATACCAGTTGTAAATCGTGTTACAGCATTAAAAAATCGAGAGGGTATGGTTTTGGTGATCGGGTCGTGACGGTTTTTCTTCCAACCGCTCACTAAATCGTATTCATCTTTCAACATCTCAATAAGAGCGGGGATTTCATTAGGATCATCCTGAAGATCGGCGTCCATTGTTACAATATATCTCCCGTTGGCTTCGGCAAATCCGGCCTGGAGCGCATCGCTCTTTCCGTAATTTCGGCGAAACCGGACTCCTTTTACACAAGAAGATTTTTGATTTAGCTCAGAAATCACCTTCCACGAAGTATCTGTGGAGCCATCATCCACAAAAATAATTTCAAACGAATAGTTTTCTATTGCTTCAGTTATTTTATCTGTCAGTTCAGCCAGTGACTGCTCTTCATTGTAAAGAGGAATCACGACACTGATATCCACTGAATTAGAATTTTTCGTGTTTTTATTCATACATTAAATACCAATAAAAGCTGATTGTTAAAATCCTAAATGACTGAAGGTTAAATTCTAAACCTGAAAATAATAGATTTCGATGCCATGAAGAAACTGTATTATTCAATTGGAGAGGTGAGTGAAATTACATCGGTGGAACCTCATGTTCTGAGATACTGGGAAACCATCTTCAAAGATCTGTCTCCACGAAAGAATAAAGCCGGCAACCGAACCTACCGCGAGCAGGATATTACGCTGATTTTAAAACTCAAAGATCTCATCCAAAATAAAAAATACAGTACCGCCGGGGCTCAAAAAAAGCTTGAAGAGGAAAACTCAGACGGAACTACTCCTAAAAAAAGCACTGAACTCCCTGCCGAAGCTAAGAAAGACCTGAATGAAGTGAGAGTTTTTCTGGAGAAGTTGAAGGAGAAGCTATAGAGCCACCTCCAATGCTCACCTGCTAATTGTTTCTTTCGGCTGGTGATTGTTTTTTCACCTTCCGAATATAATCAGATCAGTCCGCAAATTCGCCGAGGTGAACTCGACAGCCGAAATGAATTTACCCACTTTCCTCTAAAAAGATGAATCAACCTTTCGCAAACCTCGTCATCAGCATAAAGAGAAGCTCTGCACAAATAAGAATTGAAACGCTTACCAAATGCAAAACCTGAAAAACCCCCGGCATTCCCAGCCGTTCCATTCCCACTCCCAACAATATCTGAAAGAGAATTAAAGCGGCAATGATCCAGCCCGTTGTTTGTAATCGGTTCGGTACCTCTTTTTTTCGATTGTAGTATAGAAGTCCTATTGCAAGGATCACGACCAACCATGAAAAACTTCTGTGTACAGCATAAATCAATCCGGAGGAATCAATCCAGGATTCGCGCGGTAACTCCAGTACATTCTTGGCAAAATCGACGGATTCGCGAACTTGTGTACCGAGAACCATCTGAACCATTGTGAGCAGGAATATACCGCCGCCCAGCCAAAGCAAATTCTTCTTTACGTTTTTTGGGATTTCAATTTGCAAACGCTCATTCATCGCACGAAAAGAAGCGTACAAAAGTGTTGACAAAATGAGCATGGCAACCACCATGTGGATCGTAATCATTCCAGCATGCAGTCCTGATCGCACCACCTGACCGCCCAACCATCCCTGGAACAGAACCAAAACAAATGCGATACCTGAAGCTACTGTTATTACCGGGTCTTTTTTTCTGTATTTGAACGAGATGATGAACGTGGCTGTAATCAACAAACCAATCAGAACTCCAATCAACCGGTTTACATATTCCAGCCATGTATGAAACGGATTAAAGAGCGAAGCATCATATCCGGCCGGGAGTTCTGCTGCGGAGGTCGGCGGAATCCACATTCCAAAACACTGCGGCCAATCCGGGCATCCTAAACCAGCGCCGGCAGCACGGACCAATCCACCAACGAGAATCAATAAAATGGTGGCGATCACCGTTGTAATAGCTGTCTTTTGATACAAGTTCATTTCAGGGTACAGGTCTCAGGATGCAAGTTACAGGATGAAGATTTTGAAAACTAATACAGAGGAAAGTAATAAAAAATGTTTTGTAAGGCTTTTGGATTTTCGAGTTCATACATATAAAAACATCATTTTATGAGTTACAAAAAACTTAAAATTTGGCAATTAGCACGTGAAATTTCAATCGAGATCCATCGAATGTCGATGGAATTACCACGATACGAACTTTATGAAACAGGGAGTCAAATTCGCAGATCTTCAAAATCAATTCGATCAAATATTGTTGAAGGATATGGTAGAAGAAGATTTAAAAACGATTATTTGCGTTTTTTGATTTATGCTCATTCTTCAGTTGATGAAACAAGAGACCATTTGGAAACACTTTATGAAACAGGTTCACTCCAGAATCAGAAACTTTTTAAGAGCCTCTCAGAAAAATTAAATATTATTGGAAAAATAATGTATAGATTCATTCAAGGTGTTGAAAATCAACATATCGAATAATAATATCTATCCTTTTTAATACATCGATTCAAATTACATAAAACAACTGTACTTGCAGCCTGTTTCCTGTATCCTGAAACTTGATCTAACATCTCAATTCCAAAATGGTTATTTTCAGAGCCGATTTAAACACCATTTGATGAATAATAGTTTAACTAAAAATATTACCCTCAAAGAGTTCCTGGGAACAGTGAGTGATTATTATGAACTCACAAAGCCCGGTATAACTTTCACAGTTGTTTCGAGCATGTTGATTGGGTTTTTGATGGGATCAGCCGGAGCCGTGAATTTTGTTACAATGATTCACGCCATCTTTGGCACCTATTTAATTGCTGCCGGTACCGCCGCACACAACATGTTTATGGAACGCGATCTGGATAGTATTATGCGCCGAACCAGTCAGCGTCCTCTCCCCGCTTATCGTATTTCGCCTAAACAGAGCTTAATCTTTTCGATGAGTCTTATTATCGGTGGACTGGCTTATTTGCTCCTGATGGTCAATATCGTTGCCGGACTGGTCTCCCTTGCTACTACTATCATCTACCTGTACGCTTACACTCCTTTGAAACGAATATCTGCTTTGAATGTATTTGTGGGTGCCATTCCCGGTGCATTACCGGTAGTTGGCGGCTGGGCCGCTGCCACAGGAACCGTTTTTGAGCACGGAATGTGGATTCTCTTCGGTGTAATCTACTGCTGGCAAATTCCGCATGTCATGGCTATAGCCTGGGTTTGCAAAGAGGATTACGAACACGCCGGGTTTAAGATGCTTCCCAAGAACGATCCATACGGATGGAAAGCGTCTCTTTGGATTATCATACCTCTTCTTATACTTATACCAACTGTGTATAAGCTCTATGTGATGGATTTGGTGAACTGGTTATACCTCGGCGGTTCGCTCCTCACTACACTCGGCTATCTTTGGTATGGTATACGCTTTACAATCTCACGTGATAAAGACACCGCAAAAGCGCTGATGTTTGCTTCGTTTGTTTATCTGCCACTCATCTGGATATTTATTTTTGCTGACTGGATGATTCTTTAGAAGAAGGCTTTGCAAAACTTTGACCGTCATCCTGAACTTGATTCAGGATCTCCAGATACTGGCTATAAAGACGAACGGAGAATCTGAATCGAGTTCAGATTGACCGATAACCACGGTTTTGCAAAGCCTTCTATAAGCAATAATGAGAGATCTGTTTTAATTCTCTTTGGTAAACTGGCTCCCTTTGAACACCTTCATCAAATAATAAAGAAAAGGCAGAATAATGCATGAACCTACTGCCAATGCCCAAAATAGTTGCCATAATGTAGCATCGGGGGCTACGGAGTTATAAAAGGTGAGATCTTCAGCTCCTGATTGCCGAATTACAACAGGCATCTGTACCCAGAACCAGGCTAACATTACAGCAATTACTTGTCCCGCCGCCAATGTCCTTGATATTAGAACTTTCTCTTTTTGCAGGCTCCACCATAAAATTGGAATCAAGAGCGTGGCAAACATTACCATTGAAAGAGCAAACCAGGAATTTAAATACATAGAAAAGAGCGGCAGGCCGTTAAACTCTGCAGAGGTAAAAACAAAAATTCCTGAAGCAACTGATATTACATTCAAATTCCTGGCTGAAGAGGTAAAAGCCCTGAATTCAGAATCATCATTCGTCTCCCCTATCATATATATATCAGCCAAAAATGTAAAAAGGATTACTGTAAAAATACCGACTGAAAACGAAAACAGGTTCAACCACGGAGCGATAAATCCCTCATAAAAAGTTGGAGCATCCGGATTCATCTGTCCAAGTATGGCAGCTCCAACTACAATCCCTAAAAAAAGTGGTGTAACAATGCTGGAAATTTTGAACGCCCAATTATAGACTTCGTTACTTCGCCCCTGAATAGCATCATAGTGCATATATGCAAATGCAGTACCCCTGAATATAATCCCGATCAGCATAATGAGTAGTGGTATGTGCAAGTACAATGTCAGTGTTGAATAGATTCTTGGAAATCCCATAAACAAAATTACCACCACAAGTATAAGCCATACGTGGTTTGCCTCCCAAACCGGACCGATAGCGTGTGCTATTGACTTTCGATTCATATTTCCGGAGATCAATTCAAGCACACCGGCACCAAAGTCTGCCCCGCCAAACAGAACATAGAACACCATCGACAACCCAAGGAAAAATATGATGACTTCCATTAACATAATTGTAATAGTACAACGGGCAGCTTGCCCGTTACTTCTAAACGTTTTTGAACTTTATTTTTTAATCGAGGTTTCTTTCTGATGGCCTGCTTGCCACCATATCATTCTTCGCTTCTTTAACGACCCTGGCCGGACAAGCTGCCCGGCGTACTCATTTTGCAGTTTCATAGCGATCGGCCAGGGTTATGATTTGCCTGTACATCAGCCAAGTTACAATAAACGTAAGCAACAGATAAACTCCCGTAAATATAAAGAACGGATACTGGAGCCCCGGCATTGACGAGACAGCCTCCTCTGTTTTCATAATTCCGTAAATAATCCAGGGCTGACGGCCCACTTCCGTTACAGTCCATCCGGCTTCAACCGCTATAAATCCGAGCGGAGTACAGATTCCAACCAACCATAAGAACCACCTGGAACGCAATAAATCTTTTCTCCGCCAGTAAATGTACAAGTAGATCAGCCCTACGAACATCATTACAATACCAGATGCCACCATGACCTGAAATGCAATATGTGTAATCAAAACCGGAGGCCACTCATTCTCAGGAAATTGATCGAGGCCAATCACTTCTGCATTAAAATCTCCGTGAGCCAGAAAACTGAGTAATCCCGGGATTTCAATAGCATACTCCATCTCCCGCGTTTTTTCATTCGGTATTCCACCAATACTGAGAGGAGCCGGTTTCATTGTTTCAAACTGCCCCTCCATAGCAGCAAGTTTTGCCGGTTGACGATCAGCTACATCCTTGGCAGAAAAATCACCACTAATTGGCTGAAGTATGGCCGCTACGGCACCGATTGCAAGAGCAATTTTAAGTGCTTTTTGATGAAATTTATTTTTTCCGTCTTTCAACAGAAGAAGTGCATGCAAACCCGCAACGGCAAAACCAGTGGCTACAAAAGCAGCTATAGTCATATGGAGAGCCTGCGAGAGCCAGGCATCGTTAAACATGGCGGCAACGGGATCAATATTAATCGCCTGTCCGTTCACCCAGTCAAATCCGGCGGGACTATTCATCCATGCATTGGCAGCCACTACAAAAATGCCTGAAGCCACTCCAGAGATGCCCACAATGATTCCTGTTGTCCAATGTGTCCACGGCTTCAGTTTATCCCATCCGTAAAGAAACAATCCCAGGGCAATAGCTTCAACAAAAAAGGCAGTTCCCTCCCAAGAGAATGGCATTCCAAAAATCGGGCCTGCGTGTTCCATAAAAGTTGGCCAGAGAAGTCCCAATTCAAACGAAAGAGCCGTACCTGATACAGCTCCGGTAGCAAAGAATATAGCAACTCCTTTCGACCATGCTTTTGCCAGGTCCAGGTACACCTGTTCTCCAGTTTTAATCCACTTGTATTCTGCTATAGCCATTAAAAACGGCATTGCCATCCCAATGCAGGCAAAAATTATGTGGAAGCCAAGCGATAAAGCCATCTGTAATCGGGCTGCAAGCAGATCTTCCATAAATCAGGAGAGTTTCATAGAATGTTCACCAATAGTTAAAAATTGAAAATGAACGTGGTGTGAAAATATTTCCTCTTGAGTTGGGTACTAAAAAATTACACGCAGTACCTAAAAATCCTTCAAAAATTTTCTCAAAAATCGTTATAGAATCGCCGGATATTTTGTTGGGTTAGCTTCATGCATCATCCCGTATATTTTCTCAATAATATCCTCTTCATTGGGTTTGGAAAAATAATCTCCATCGGATGCAAAAGCCGCTCTGTGCGATGTTGCAGTGAGACATTTTGCAGGACTATCCAGATAATAGTAACCCCCGTGTTCTTCAATTACTTTTTGCATCATAAATGCTGTAGCACCGCCGGGTACATCCTCATCAATAAACAGTATCCGATTTGTTTTTTTGAGGGAATCAAGGATGATTTGATTTCGGTCAAATGGTAATAGTGTTCGGGCATCAATCAACTCAGCAGAAATATTCAGCTCTTGCAGATTCGGTAATATGCTCTCAACAATGTTGCAAGTAGATCCATAGGAAACGAGTGTGATATCTGTCCCCTCCTGAATCATTTCAGGAATGCCAAGTGGCACTGTAAACTCTCCGAGGTTTGATGGAATTTTCTCTTTCAGCCTGTATCCATTCAATGGTTCAATGACAAGCGCCGGATCGTCTCCCTGCATAAGCGTATTATAAAAACCCGCTGCATCGGTCAGATTTCTCGGTACACAAACATGCATACCCCGAATGGCATTAATAATCATTCCCATAGGAGAACCTGAATGCCAAATCCCTTCGAGGCGATGGCCCCGAGTTCTCACAATCAGCGGATACGCCTGACCTCCTTTTGTGCGGTATCGAAGGGATGAAACATCATCTACCAATCCTTGTAAGCAGTACAATATATAATCCAGATATTGAATTTCAGCAATGGGGCGTAACCCCCTTAGCGACAACCCGATTCCTTGTCCTAAAATTGTAGCTTCACGAATTCCGGTATCGCTCACTCTAATTTTACCATATTTCTCCTGCATCCCTTCAAGGCCGAGATTAACATCTCCGAGTTTTCCCACATCTTCGCCAAAAATCATCGAATTCGGGTACTTCTCAAAGATCTTATCAAAATTATCCCGAAGCACAATTCGTCCATCTACTTTCCTTGAGTTGGAACTGTATATCGGTTTAACTTCTTCAACATGCAGCGGAGAGTATTTTGTTTCACTATAAAGGTGGGAGTGATAACGATCGGCGTTGAGTTGCTGCTGCTCGTCAAGCCAGTTTGCTAACTTGTTTTTTATCTCAGAATCTTCTTCTCTCAGTTCGAGTAAAATTCGACGGACCACAGACAGTACATCCCGCCGGTAAGGTTTCTTTTTGCGGTTCAGAAGTGATCGATATGATTTTAATTTATTCCGATCGGGATACTCTTGAATTGCCTGGTCGAGTAGTTTTAAAGCTTCATTTTTTTCCTCAAGAATGGGATCCTGGAAAGCATTCCAAGCCTTCTTATGCTCTCTTTGAACTTCATCCCTGGCCTCTTTATCCAGCTCTTCAAGTTCCTCCTCGGTGGCAATATCTTCTTTTATAATCCACTCTTTAAACTTGTTAATGCAGCAGTATTCCTCTTCCCACTCAAGACGTTCACTGCTTTTATATCGCTCATGCGAACCTGATGTGGAATGACCCTGGGGCTGGGTAACCTCTTCAACATGAATCAACACAGGCACGTGTTCTTCTCTGGCTACTTCCGCCGCCTCATTATAGACCGTAAGTAACTCTTCATAGTCCCACGCATTAACGGTAAAAATTTCAATACCCGGCTCTTTTTGAGTTCGTTTGAACCCGCGCAACGCTTTTGAAATACTTTCTTTTATGGTTTGATATTTCTTGGAAACCGAGATACCATAACCATCATCCCAAACGGACATAACCATGGGCACTTGCAAAACACCGGCGGCATTCATGGTTTCCCAAAAAAGTCCTTCGGAGGTGCTCGCGTCTCCAATTGTGCCCCATGCTATCTCATTTCCGTTTACTGAAAATTGGTTCCAATCGAGTAGTTCCTCACTATGCCGATACACTTTAGAGGCCTGGGCCAGCCCTAATGTTCGTGCCATTTGAGCAGCTGTGGGAGACAGATCAGCTGATGAGTTTTTCATATCAGTCTGAGATCTCCAGGTTCCATCCTCATTGATAAGTCGTGTTGCAAAATGAGAATTCATCTGCCGGCCGGCCGAATTCGGATCAGCTTCAGGATCGGGATGTGCATAGAGTTGAGAAAAAAATTCGCGTATGGTTAGCTGGCCAATAGCCATCATAAACGTTTGATCGCGGTAATAGCCAGAACGAAAATCTCCGTTCTTGAAAAACTTTGCCATTACAATTTGCGGAAGTTCTTTTCCGTCCCCAAAAATACCAAATTTAGCTTTACCCGTAAGTACCTCTTTACGGCCCAATAACGACATCTCACGACTGGTTCGGACTAACTTATAGTCTTTAAGTATTTCCTGAACCTGCTGAGCAGAATATTTTATTTCAGTCGCTTCCTTATTCGCCATGCTTGAGTTTTTTAAAGCAGTAAATGAAGTCCTGTACTGGTTTTCGATAAGCTAAAGTATAATAAGAGCTTGGGGCGTAAAACCAAAATTTTCACCCCGTAAATTTTATGTCATTTTTACCTCTTAAACCATATTAAATATTTAATAATATTTAACTTATTTGCTTATAAATTATTCACTAAACCCGCCTTTTGTCATATTTATTGGATCGAGAGCTTTTTTAAGTTCTTCTTCAGAGAGATCTGTCATTTCTCGGGCAACATCCAAGACGGCCCGTTCTTCTGCAAACGCCGTTTTAGCAATTTTAGCAGCTTTATCGTACCCTATCAACGGGTTTAGAGCAGTTACAAGTACAGGATTTTTTCCGACCATCTGCTCTATTTTTTCACGATTAGCTTTGAGGCCTTGAACAGAACGTTCGGCAAAATTATTCGCGGCATTTGAGAGTATTTCAATCGATTGAAGCAAATTGTGAGCTACCACTGGCAACATCACATTCAGCTCAAAATTTCCTGCCTGTCCGCCTACTGTAATTGCAGCGTCATTTCCAATAACCTGTGCACAGACCATAGTCAGTGATTCTTCAATCACAGGATTTACTTTGCCCGGCATAATAGAGGAGCCAGGCTGCAATGCCTTCAGTTGCAGTTCGCCAATTCCACTATTCGGGCCGGAGTTCATCCAGCGAAAATCATTCCCGATTTTCATCAGTCCCACAGCAATTGTTTTCAACTGCCCGGAGAGTTCCACGGGGGCATCCACCGTTGCTTGTGCTTCGAAGTGATTTTTAGCTTCAACAAAGTCCAGGCCGGTATCTTCAGACATCGCGGCGGCAAATCGTTTTCCAAACTCAGGATCTGTATTTATTCCAGTCCCTACAGCTGTACCTCCCTGCGGTAGTTCCTGTACTCTTTCCAGGGTCGATTCCAGGCGCTCTATTCCCAGTTCAACCTGGCGTGCATATCCGCCAAACTCCTGCTGAATGGTAACGGGCATAGCATCCATTAGGTGAGTACGTCCTGTTTTTACAACATCTTTTAACTCCTCTCCCTTCTCAAGAAGAGATTTATGTAAATTCTCAAGTGCAGGAATTAAGTTCCGCCTGATAGAAAAAGTTGCTGAAACCCGGATAGTGGTAGGAATAACATCATTCGAACTTTGACCAAAATTCACATGATCATTCGGATGTATTGTTACATCGGTACCCGACTTCAGTTCATTCGCCCTTTTGGCAATAATTTCATTTGCATTCATGTTCGTAGACGTTCCGGATCCGGTTTGAAATATCTCAACGACGAAATCGGAATCGAACTTATTATCAACTACTTCCTGAGCTGCTTTTTGTATAGCTTCAGATATATTTTCATCGAGCAATTCAAGATCTGAATTAACAAGAGCAGCTGCTTTTTTCACTCTTCCCAATGCAGAAATAAAATCACTGCTAAAACGGATATTGCTAATTGGAAAGTTTTCAAATGCTCTCTGCGTTTGGGCGCCGTAGTATGCATCTTTTGGTACTTTTACTTCGCCCATTGAGTCTTTTTCAATACGATAGTCAGCCATAATAAAATTGGATTAAATTCATTCATTCTCTTCTTTTAATGTAGGTTTTTTAAACCAGAAATTGAAGAAAAGGAGAGTAATTTTGGCTGGAGTTGCCACCTTTGACTATAGCTTCTTACCGTACATACGGTAACGTTTGTCCAGCTTGCCACCAAGACGTTCGGCAACTCGTATCATCTGGATATTATTTTCCAGAATCCAGCCAACTTCAGACGAATCAACACCTTTTTTCAGGCCGTTTTGTATGGCTTCCCGGTGCATCAATACATCAATTCCTTTACCCTGATATTCAGGAAGTACCCCCATCAATGCAGTTCGGACTTTATCAATCTTTCGCCTATTCCAAAGAATTTTAAAAATACCAAAGGGGAAAAGTCGCCCGTTCATATTTCGAAAAATCTGATTGTAATCCGGTAAAGCAATTGAGAAGCCAATCGGTTTTCCACCTATCTCTGCAATATGAGCAAAATCATCATCCACAATTGTTTTGAGATCCGAGGCCAGTGAATCAAATTCCTCCTGCGAGAGTGGTATAAAACCCCAATTATTTTTCCAGGTCTCGTTAAATATTTCACGGATAATTTTTATCTCTTCCTTGATATTTCGCATGTTTATCTTTCGAATCTCAAGATCCGGAATCCGTTTTTTTACAATCTGTACTGCGCGTTCAGCCCTGTCCCGATCAACATTATCTTGTGTAACGTGGTAAGTAAGCAGATCCATCTCTTTTTCATACCCGGCAGTTTTGACCAGCTTGTCGTAATATGGCTTGTGATAAGGCATCAGAATAGAGGGGTATTTCTCAAATCCATCTACTAAAATCCCGATCTCGTCCATCATACCGGGATTTGAAGGGCCTAAAACATCTTTCATGCCCTTGTCTCTTAGCCAGTCTTCTGCAACTTTAAAAAGAAGATTTGTCGTATTTTGATTGTCAATCGATTCAAAAAAACCAAAAAACCCGGTTTTCACCTGATGAAATTTATTGTAACGGTGATCGATAATTGCAGCTATTCGGCCCGAAATAGTTCCGTTCAATTTTGCCAGGAAAAGCGCAATCTCTGCATTATTATAAAATGGGTTTTTCTTTTCGTCGATGAGTTTTTTCTGCTCCATTAAAAGTGGAGCAACCCAATATTTATTGTGAGAATAGTGTTGGTAAGGAAACTTGATGAACTCTTTACGCTCCTTTTCGGAGGTTATGTAGGAAATTTCGTGAGTATTAGGATTCTCTTTCACTTAAGAATTGATATCAATCAGTGATTGCCCGTTTTCGTCTATAATTCCATGCTTAAGACCCACTTTTCTAAATGCTTCAAGAATTCTGTCAAGGTGTTCGTCCGTATGTGTTGCCATATAACTTGTGCGGACGAGAGCCTGGCCACGGGGTACCGCGGGGGGAACTACAGCATTTACATAAACACCAGCTTCGAAAAGATCTTTCCAAAATTCAAAACAACTAATCATATCACCAATAACAACCGGTATGATTGGAGTTTGGCTGGTCCAAACGTTAAACCCGAGCGCTTTAAGCTCCTTTCTCATGTAGTTGGATATCTCTTCCAGCCTCTCAAGTCTCCAATGTTCTTCCTGGAGTATTTCGAGTGATTTTAAAACGGTAGCTACGTTTGCCGGCGGCATACTTGCACTGAAAATATGTGCAGGTGATTTGTGACGAATATATTCAATCACTTCCCTGTCCCCAACTAAAAAACCGCCAAGAGATGCAAATGATTTTGAAAATGTACCACTGATTAGTTCCACTTTATCCATCAAATCAAAAACAGATGCTGATCCCCGGCCGCCTTCACCTACAACACCAATAGCATGTGCATCATCTATATACAGACCGGCATCAAATTCGTCTGCAAGTTCAACCAATTCAGGAATTTTGGCAAGCGTACCTGACATGGAGAATACGCCATCCGTTACAATTATTTTTCCGGCAGCGTCATTTTCTCTCTCCATAAGGGTTCGGAGATGATCCATATCATTATGGCGATATCGAACAGTTTTAGCGTTGGAAACCTGGGTACCCACTACAATACATGCGTGATTATCTTTGTCGGAGAAGATAACATCATTTCGATCGGCAATGGTTTGAATGGAGCCTTCATTTGTTTGATACCCGGTACTAAAAAGAACGCAGGAATCTTTACGCATAAACTTGGCGAGCTTTTCTTCAAGCTCAAGATGCAAATCTAACGTACCGTTCAGGTAGCGGGATCCTGTACAGCCTGTTCCATAAACTTCAATAACATCCTGTGCAGCTTTAATGGTTCGGGGGTCGTTAGTCAGGCCGAGATAATTATTTGATCCGGCCATGATAACATCTCTACCTTCGATATTAACTGTTGTACCATCTGTAGCTTGTAACGGCTTAAAGTATGGGTACAGACCACTTTCTTTAATCTCCTCAGCCATTGTAAAATCATAGGCCTTCTTAAAAACACTTTTATAGGAGGTTCCGGCTTTGATATCGCCCATTATAAATTCATTGCATTTTATTAAACAGGTAAATATACCGAGTATTACGCTTCAATCAAATTTCAAGATTTAACTGGATACTCTGTTCGCTGCTTGTTTTAGAAATGAGATGTACTGATCGACAACTGTATCCCAGCTAAAATGTTTTTGAACATAATCTTTCGACTTCTTTGATAATTCAACAAGCTCGTTCTGTAAAACATAATCAATTTTTTGGGCAAAAAGATATGGCTTTCCATGTGGGATTTTATAACCATTTACACCTTCTTCTATTACATCTTTAATTCCTTCCAGGTCTGATGCTATGGCTGGCACTCCGGCTCTGTTTGCTTCCAATAACACAATTCCAAATCCCTCCATATCTCCTTCAACCGGAATATTTGGCATAATAAAAAGATCAGCTGCCGCATAGCAGGCGTTTAATATCTTGTTAGGTTGTTTGCCAAGAATAACGATTTTTTCTTTTTTATCAGACTGCTTCTTAGCCTCCTGAATATTTTCCCGTTCAGGACCATCTCCAACAACCAGATATACTGCATCGGATTTTATTTCATCAAAAACTTCATCTACAAACCATCGGTAGCCCTTTCTTTTTACCTGCCTGCCTACCGACAGAAGTAACTTTTTTTCTGAAAGGTTCAGATTAAATTGATTCTCAATTAATTTCCTGGCTTCTCCCTTTTCCGGTAGATTATCCATTACTTTCATATCAAAACCATTGGGGAGTGTTACACCTTTTTCGGGTTCCATTCCCCGTTCAATGCATGCGTTCCTGGTTGCTGATGACACTGAAATGACTCCGACAAGTTGCTTAAATACATACGTGATGTACCACTGATACCAGGCAGAGGGAAACGTTACATCCTGGCCGTGATTTATAGTTACATAGGGTACCTTTGGTTTTCTTATCAGCAAGGGTAAAATACTGGCAGTTACCATCGATGAAAATAGCACTATATCCGGTTTTGTCTTTTTTACTTTGGCCGGAATTCTCCACACCAGGCTAAACAAAAAGAAAAAGCTTTTTAACCGGATAAATTTCCACGAGGTCCGCATAATAATTGTATCCACCTCTGTATCATCCCGCTGCTGCAAAGAATCCACCAATTGCATACTCACATTTTGCATGCCCCCGATGCTTTTCAGTGGCTTGTTTTTAGGAGGATGTAAATGTGAAATATATAGTATTCGCACTTTTTAGCTTTCAGCCTCCAAAACCTCTTTATAGTAACCCAAGAGCTTTCCGTTTATCAAATCCCAGCTGTATTTTTTTGACTTTTCAAGAGAAGCCTTTGACATTTCTTCGCGTAAATTCGCATCAACAATTAGCTTCTCGATCAAAGTAAAGAATTTATCAGATTTATCAACCGGTGCGCGAAACCCGTTTTCGCCATGATCCACAAGCGATTTACTTCCCGTAGCATTTGCCACAACTGACGGCAAACCACTTGCCATCGCTTCAAGAGTTACATTACCAAACGTTTCAGTATCGGAGGGAAAAAAGAATATATCACTCGATGCATAGGCCGTTGCTAATTCATCTCCTTTTAAAAATCCGGTAAAAATAGCGCCCGGAAGCAGATCCATCAACTCTTCTTTGGCAGGTCCATCACCCACTACCATGGCTTTTACTTTTGAATATTTATCCTTGAGACTGTTCAAAATATCTGCAAAAATTCTCAAATTCTTTTCCCAAACCAACCGTGATACAAACGTCACTACAATTTCATCATCTTGTATTCCCTGTTTTCGCCGCCATGCCATGCTTCTTTTTTCAGGATTAAAAAGTTCGCTGTTAATCCCACGTTCCCAGATTTTCAAGTTCGCCTTGATATTTTTCTCGACCAATATTTCCGCCATCGATTCAGATGGAACATAAACCTGCCTGCATTTTCCATAAAACCAGGAAAGAAACTTCCACAATAAAGGCACAAAAACAGAGAGCTTATAGTATTTCAAATAACTTGAAAAATGCGTGTGATAGGATGACACAATTGGTACATTATTTTTTTCTGCCCATCTCAATGCTTTAATTCCCAAAATATCTGGTGTGGCAAGATGAATAAGATCCGGCTTAAATGCTTCAAGACGCTCCCTGGCATCTTTGGGGAATCCTGATGTAATTCTGTATTCTGGCCGTCCTGGCATTTTTATGGATGGAACGGGGACAAGTGTTCCAACATGATTAATCTCTGGTTCCGGAATAGTAGGCCCAAAAACAAGTACCTCTACCCCTTTCTTCTGTAAAAAATCAACCAACCGATTCAGTGTAAGTGAAACACCGTCACGAATATGGTTATAGTTACCTGTAAAAATTGCTACTCTCATGCGTCATATCGTTTCAAATGCAATAGCCATATTTGTATCTTAGGCCGATGGCAATTTATTATCAATTGAAAGCATGTGAATATACGAATTAAATGAATGTATTTGTTACCGGGGGAACCGGTTTTATAGGAAGTCACGTCGTTGATTATTTGATTGATAATAATCAGGCTGATGAGATAAAATGTCTTGTTCGCAATAAGGAAAAATGGCTCCATGGAAAATCCTATCAAAAAATAGATGGAGATCTTCATTCAATTCGAACGATTGAGAAAGCCCTGAATAATGTAGATACAATTATTCACCTTGCGGGGGTTGTAAAAGCTCCATCTCAAAAAGAGTTCGATTTTGCGAATGTGGAAGCCACGGAACACCTTATTCGCTTAGCCAACCGGTCAGATGTAAAGAAAATGGTAATTCTCTCTTCTCTTGCCGCAGCCGGCCCAAGTAATGGCAAACCACTGACGGAAAAATCTCCTTTGAAGCCTGTAAGTATGTATGGCCGTTCAAAGAAAAAAATGGAGGAGATGATTCATGATATTGCCAGTCCCGATCTTTCGGTAACCATTTTGCGTCCTCCCGCGGTATATGGGCCTCGTGAAGATCAAATTTATACCCTGTTTAATATGATGAGTAAGGGCGTTGCACCAATGGTTGGCGATGGAGATCAACCGAAGCTATCTATTATTTATATTCACGATTTGATTCAGGCGATTCAAAAATCCATCGAACAGAATGACGAAGGAATACATACTTATTTTGTATCGGGTGATGAGATAACCAGTTGGAATCGCATTAATAACATTGTGCAAACAGTTCTCGGCAAAAAAAATATCCCGATTCATATCAAACCTGAGTGGGTAAAAAAAATTGCCGGATTTGTAGAAACAACAGCAACATTTTTTGGTACATATCCCGTTGTTAACAGGGAAAAAGCAAAAGAAATGATATTGGAATGGACCTGCGACCACTCAAAAGCAAAAAAAGAGCTCAACTATCAACCTCAATATTCGCTGGAAGAGGGTATTTCCAGGACGTTACGTTGGTACAAAAAACATAATTGGCTGTGATATTATGAACAAAAAATTAAAAAGAATTCTCACTCTATTTATTCTTTTCTGTCTTCCTGTTGGCGGTTTGATTCAAGCACAACTCGTTAAAGATCTTAGCAGGCAAATGGAAATCCCGAATATTGTAAACCTTCAAAGTTCAGAAACTCATCTTTACGCACTGTCTGAAAGTGATGGATTAGTAGTTTTTCGTGCTTACAGTGATTCGCTGCAATGGCTCTACTCCTCTACCGGAATGCAGCAACGGGGGCACATCCTGGAAAGCGACATCCGTTTTGCATACCTCTATGGCGACTCCCGCAGGTTAACTGTTATTGAACCAACATCTGTACTGGGCGTCTACTCTTCAACTGTTCTGCCCGATGTACCTCGTTCGGCAATACGCATCGGCAACGAACTGTACATAGCCCTGGGCAATTCCGGTTTTGGCCGAATTAACCTCGAAACACCGGAAAGTGTTGATTCCGAAGTAGAGATAATCCATAAAACAACATCTCTTGATTTAGTATCTGACGGCGGACAAACTGTTTTCGTACTCCAGCAAGAAGGTATAATCGGTGTCTACACCGTTCGGGAAGGAGAAGTTTCTCTGAGCGAAGAGTTACAGATTGGAAAAAATTTAGACAAACTTTTTTTAGTGAAAGGTGAACTGATGGGATCTGACAATAATGGCAATATTTTCATGATCAGCTCGAATGGCCAAACCGACCCGGTTGCAAATGTAGAAAATGCTGTTGATAAAATTTCAACATGGCAGGATCGAACAATTGTAAGAACCGTTACCGGGGATATTTGGATTGGGGATGCCGCCGGAAATTTCAATCTCTGGAAGTCGGGAGACCGGGCAGGAAATTATTTCGCAGTGACCGAAGGTACATTCTGGATCTCTGAGTACAATAAAATTTTCCCGATTATAGAGCAAGCCGATCAACAAGAGATGGCTAATAATTCTATTTCCCCAAACTCTTTTGCACTGAGTGAAATTGAAGATGTAGTACTTCCATATCCACGGCCGCTGCTATTACCGATTGAATATGAGGGAGATATTAGAAGTGAAAACGTTTCTCTGAGTTATAATGCATCGTTTAACAATGCGCAGATTCGAGGAAATACGTTTTACTGGCAGCCATCAGCCACTCAAACCGGCCGACACTCCGTTACTATTACTGCTTCTTTGGCTGATGGACAAACAGACAGTACCCAGTTTGTTATCAATCTCAGGCCGTTTAATTCACCACCACGATTTACTCCCTCCCGCCCCATCTCCATACCCGTTGGCGAAGAGTTTGAATTGGGAATCTCGGCAGTTGATCCGGATGGCATGAACCAATCATTAATTCGCTATCTCGGAGTGGATATGCCAAATGGTGCACAGATCAACGAAAAAACCGGCCGATTCACATGGAATCCTGATATCAGACAAGTTGGCGAACACAGCTTTCGGGTAATAGCCACAGATCAATATGGAGCAGCTTCTTCCCAGGATTATTCCATCAAGGTGGTTGAACTGTCAGCACAAACCGGAGATGAAGAAGACCTTTTTGAACAGTGAGCAGTTTTTCGGACAAGATTGTAGGTTGGTATCAAAAAAATAAAAGGGAGCTGCCCTGGCGAAAAACCGACGATCCCTATAAAATATGGATCTCGGAAATTATGCTCCAGCAAACCCGGGTTGATACGGTTATTCCATATTACAAACGTTTTCTAAAGCAATTTCCCACAGTTTATGACCTGGCCGGTGCCGATCAACAGGATGTTTTAAAATGCTGGGAAGGCCTTGGCTACTACAGCCGCGGAAGGAATCTGCATCACGCTTCAAAAGAAGTTGTAGATAAATTCGGCGGTGAACTTCCCTCTACGTGGGATGAAATAACATCTCTAAAAGGAATTGGTCCTTACACAGCTTCGGCATTGCTCAGCATCGCTTTCCAAAAACAATATGCTGTGGTTGATGGGAATGTAATCCGGGTCCTCTCCCGTTTTTACGGCATCCAGGATGATATCAGAAAAACTACTACAAAAAACAGGATTCAGGAACTGGCAGATGAGCTAATCCCAAAGGAAAATCCGGGCGACTTCAATCAAGCTGTGATGGAATTGGGAGCCACCGTATGTACACCACAGAAACCGAGTTGCAGTGCCTGTCCTCTTTCTGTTGATTGTATAGCTGCTAAAAGTGCCCAAACCAATGTAATTCCCTATAAATCTCCTGCTAAGAAAGTGCCCCATCACCAAATAGCTGTTGGACTCATTCTCAATCAAAATAATGAACTACTCATCGCTCTTCGGCCCAATGAAAGTATGCTTGGCGGATTGTGGGAATTTCCGGGTGGAAAACAGGAAAAAGATGAAACTCTGCAAGAAACTACAGCCCGCGAGTTAAAAGAGGAATTGGGCATTGAGGTTGAAGTCTTCTCAAAATTCCAGGATCTGAAACATGCCTATTCACATTTTAAAATTACGATGCATGCTTTTTGGTGCCAGATTAAAAGTGGTGATCCAAAACCTAAATCGAGTCAAAAAATAAGATGGGTTTCTTTGGATGATATTGATCAGTTCCCTTTTCCAAAAGCTAATAAAACCCTCATTGAAGGTTTGAAGAAACTGGACAATGACGACCTCTCTCACTATTTAAATAACTGATGTACTCTAAACCGTTACGACAGCGATCTCTACAAGGTCTACGGGATATTAAACCGTATCTCGACGAGATTAACGACAGAGTAGAAACAGCTGATTATATTACCGATGATCCGGTTCAATTTATTCACGCTTTTAATCAAAAAAAAGACCAGGAGATCGCCGGGTTTCTTGCAGCTACAATGGCCTGGGGACGCCGGGATATAGTGATTTCAAAAGTTGAAGATCTCTTAAAACGGATGCAGCATGATCCGTTTCGATTTGTGATGAACTACTCTCAAGCTGAATTTGGACGACTTCAAACCTTTAAGCACCGCACCTTCAAGCCAATTGATATGCACGGAATATTTCTTGGCTTGAAAAATATCTATACCCATTTTGATGATTTCGAATCATTTTGGAACAAGTGCTATCATCAGTCAATAGCTGAAAACCGGCCATTAATGGCTCTTTTCCACCATAATTTTTTTGATGGGTGTGATGATCTTGCCAGCCGCACACGGAAACATATTTCCAATCCTGAGAAAGGGAGTACTTGCAAGCGTTTGTATATGTTTTTACGATGGATGATTCGAAAAAATAGCCCCGTTGATGCCGGAATTTGGAATTTTATGGAGCCGTCTGAACTGTTGATTCCGTATGATGTTCATGTATCCCGGCAGGCTAAAAAGTATGGTCTCGTATCCCGGAAAAGCAATGACTGGAAAACGGTCAATCAACTTACAGAAACGCTAAAGATTCTAAATCCCGAAGATCCTGCACGCTATGATTATGCACTATTTGGTATCGGTGCTCTTAACCATTCACTCCCTAATAGATTTATTCTAAACCGTGTTTAGATGGTCATCCAAATATCTAAAAACCGGTTAACGGCAAAAATAAAATATCCAACAACAGATATAGAAAAACTCTCCAAAACCAGAAAAAAAATACACCCAAGTGTATACGATGAAAGTATTTGAATCCAGCTTCTCACATCTTCTATCAAAAAATATCTTTCATAAATTCTGAGTATTACAATTCCCACCAAAATAAGCGGCAAATATGTAGTAACAGCGGAATCGAACAGAGTTGATGGTGCTATAAACCAGATTGGTACTAACACTACTAAAGCAATAACCGAAGTTCCCACGGCATAAGAACTCAGTATCAGGTTATAATAAAAACCACTTATGTTATCACGAAAGAAAAATAGTCCCGTTATCGCCAGGGAAGGTATTAAAAGCAGAAACATCAAAAGAGGTAACAAAAAGGTGGATAATTTCAGATCTGCATATTGAATCCAATATGTAAGTTGCTGGTATTGGTCAATTTCCCTGCTAACAAAATCGGCAAGTATAGGTGTCCTGTAGCCTAATAAAAGTGAATAAAGAATCATTATAATTATCACTCCAACCAATCCATAAGAAAACGGGTGCATATAATTGGTTTTCTCTTCAAGAACAAAACTATCCACCACATTTTCCGGGTTGATAAGCATCTCTCTAAATGTTTTTACATACTCCATTTAATTAATAAATCCTTCAAATATCTTTAAAAATTTTATCCTTAATATTTTGGTGAATAGATCTTTTTTTGAATAAAAGAATAATATCCCAAAAAAATTAAAGATGTAAAGAACTGTGTGTCAATTTAACAAGGCAAATCAAGATGAATAAATGCTATCTTTTTTACTGATGAAACTATTTTTTTCTGAAAACTATTTTTATATTAGGTGTCTGTGAAAATTTATAAAAAATAAACATTAGATATGATCGGAGTTAACGTAAAAGACAATGAAAGTATAGATCGCGCGATCAACCGTTTCAAAAAAATGGTTACGCGTTCTCGAATACTTAACGAATACAAAGAACGGCAGCAGTATACAAAGCCTTCTAAAGAGCGAAGAGAAGCTCTGAAAAAAAGTATTCGCGAAGAACGAAGACGTCAAAGAGAAAACTACTAAAAGAGTTTAAAGAAATTCCGAGATAGTAGCCGCGGTATCAATTTTAATATTACTTTCAACCGCGGTTCCACTCTTCGATAGTAAAGCTCTTTGAATTCCCATCTTCCCCGCCTCCCGTATACGTTGTTCTACATTTGCAACGTTTCTGACTTCGCCTCCTAAACCAACCTCACCGATATATACGGTATTTTTATCTATAATCTGGTCTTTCAGGCTGGATGAAAGTGCAGAAATTACGGCGAGATCGGCTGCCGGATCGGTGATCTTTAACCCGCCTGCTACATTCAGATATACATCCTGGTCGCCAAAATGGAGACCGGCTCTCTTCTCGAGAACGGCAATCAAAAGAGACAACCGCCTTTGATCGAACCCGCTGGCTGTTCGCTGAGGTGTTCCATAGCTGCTCGATGAAACCAATGCCTGTACTTCTACAAGTATGGGGCGTGTGCCTTCCATTACACAAGCAACGGCGTTCCCGCTTACCTGCAGATCTGAATCTGATAAAAACAGCTCAGAGGGATTTGTAACTTCCTGGAGTCCACCTTCCATCATCTCAAAAACACCAACCTCCTGAGCCGGGCCAAATCGGTTTTTTATACAACGTAATAAGCGATAGAAGTGATTCTTATCTCCCTCAAAATGCAGAACTGTATCTACCATATGTTCCAAAATTCTGGGTCCGGCAATATCACCTTCTTTGGTAACATGGCCAATCATGAGAGTGGTAATATTCTCTTTTTTGGCAATCTGTTGCAGCAGTGCCGAGCACTCACGAATCTGGCGTATGCTCCCCGGAAGACTTGTCAGTTCATCACTGAAAAGAGTTTGAACAGAATCAATAACCAACAGATCTGGTTTTAATTTTCTGGCTGAATGGATGACCGACTGGACATCTGTATTTGAGCTGATATAAAGGTTTTCGCCTGTGAGTCCAATTCGGTTAGCTCTTCGCTTGATTTGCGATTCGGATTCCTCTCCCGCGATGTAAAGAATGGTTAAGTTCGGGCTATTTTTTGCGGCTTGAAGCATTAGCGTGCTTTTACCGATTCCGGGGTCACCGCCCAGTAACGTAAACGAACCATCTACAAAACCACCGCCAAGCACGCGATCAAACTCATCGAGATTACTTGAAACTCTTTCCTGGTGTTCGGTTCCTACATCCGATAATCGAACAGCTTCAGTATTATCAGAATCAGATATCTCAACTTTATGCTTTTTTGAACTCTTCTTTTTCTCACGTTTTTCTGAAAATGCATTCCATTCTCCACACTTTGGGCATACTCCCAACCATTTTGGGGACAGATGACCACAATTTCCGCACTCAAACTGAATCTTCTCTTTAGCCATCACTTTCTAATTCATCAACTGGAATTTGTTCGTCCGTTTCAGATAGTCTTTGATCTACTGAATCGTTTACATACCAGATCATTGCAAATATGCCCAGCCCAATACTGGAATAGTAGGTAATAATTCTCCATGTAAACACAGCTAACCCAATAAATGCTTTACGATCAATTAACGGACCTAAAAATATTGCAAACAATCCTTCAACACCGCCTGATCCACCCGGTGTAGGAATCACAAGAAAAGCCAGATTCATAGCCAAACTTCGCAAAATCAATAGAATCTCATTCGCAGGAAGAAGGCTAAGAACCACAATAACGGGCAGGGCAATTTTGCACAACCAGGTCATTGTAGAAAGATAGAAGGCCTTAAGTACAAAAGTATATGGCTTTTTTTTCAATAACTTTGAATAACTCTCCAGGTTTTCTGTCTCCTCATGTACTTTGTCGGAATATTTTCTCAAAAAAGGAAGTTTAAAAACTACACTAATCACTTTTTTAATAGCAGAAGGATTGATCAACAACCCATATGCGAGTAATGCTCCATACAGTAATAATCCCGTGTAGATCAAAACCATGGAAATATTTCCAACCAAGCCAATCTCTTCCGGCAGAACTTCGAAATAAACTCCCGAAATTAGTAAAATTGGAACAGCCAGTGCATACCATAATTGGTCTAACAACACACTGTAAAGCATAATTGCAGATGACTGCCCTAACTTAATTCCCTCGCGAGTCATAGCAAAGGTTGCTACAGGTGCTCCTCCAATTGTGGAAGGAGTTACGGCGGAGGCAAAATCCCAGGTGAGAGCTATTCGAACGGCTGCCATCTTGCCTATCACCTTATCAGCGAGATACCTGATTTTTGCAGCACTGAAATAAACTCTCAGTAGTGTTACAGCAATTGCTATTCCCAAACCCGGCAGTCTTTTTGGCTTCAGATGCTCAAGAACACCGGGAGTATAGGTCAAGTAAATAACAATTCCCATACTGATGACACTCAGAGCGATGGAGATCGCCAGGTACTTGATTGAAATCAGAGGACCGCTTTGTTGGCTATGTTGAATTGGTTTCGACAATCGGCTGAATTATGCGTTCAAAACTCTGAAATATACTGAAAGGCGGGGTAGAGAATAAAAAAAATGCCGGACTTTCTAAGCCCGGCATTGAATAGAGATAATAATGAAATTATCAGGCGATGGTTATCTCATCATTGAGATACACATCCTGAATGTAATTTAGCAGCTTAATACCTTCTTCCATTGGGCGCTGGAAAGCTTTCCGGCCACTAATGAGTCCCATTCCACCAGCTCGTTTATTCACAACAGCTGTTGTTACTGCCTGTGAAAAGTCGTCTTCGCCGGATGCGCCACCTGAATTAATTAATCCTGCACGCCCCATGTAACCGTTGGCTACCTGGTAACGAGTCAGATCAATAGGATGATCCGTTGTCAACTCATCATAAATTCTTTGATCGAGTTTACCATACGAAGAATCACCAGAGTTCAGAGCAAGATATCCACCATTGTTCGTTGGAAGCTTCTGCTTCACAATATCGGCTTGAATTGTCACACCAAGGTGATTTGCTTGTCCGGTAAGATCGGCAGATGCGTGGTAGTCGGTACCATCTACTTTAAATGCAGAGTTTCGTGTGTAGCACCAGAGTACGGTTGCCATTCCAAGCTCATGCGCATATTCAAACGCCTGGGCAACTTCTACAATCTGTCGGGATGATTCCTCGGAACCGAAATAGATTGTTGCTCCAACAGCAGCAGCACCCATATCATAAGCCTTATCGATTGATCCAAACATAATTTGGTCATACTTGTTTGGATAGGTTAACAGCTCATTGTGATTAATCTTCACAAGAAATGGAATCTTATGAGCATATTTTCTTGAGACTGATCCTAATACCCCAAAAGTAGAAGCAACTGCATTACATCCTCCTTCAATAGCTAATTCAACAATATTTTCGGGATCAAAGTAAGCAGGGTTCTTGGCAAAAGAAGCACCAGCACTATGCTCAATGCCCTGGTCTACCGGTAAAATAGATACATAGCCGGTTCCGCCAAGTCTACCATGATTTAAAATTCGTTGCAGATTTTGGAGAACACGATTCCCCCTGTCGGAATGGTACCAAACATCATCAACATAAGTTGGTGATGGTACATGTAGTTTTTCTTTTGGAATGGTTTTACAAACATGAGTGAGTAAGGAGTCGGCATCTTCCCCCAATAGTTCTTCTATACTTGATTTTTCAAGTGTCATTATATTTTGCTCCTGTATTGGTTAAAATTTCGTTTGACACCATTAATATACATGTTAATTCGACAATTGGCTATTTATTGAGAGCTATATACACTATTGGAAGCGCTTTGATTTACGAAAATCCAACAGATTTAGCAGTACATTTAAAAAACCCTTACTTTTGTAGTCTTAACAAAATTACAGTATGTATATAGATCAAATCAATTTAGGAAAGCAACCTTTGCTGTTAGCCCCTATGGAAGATGTAACAGATTCTCCGTTTCGGCAGATCTGTAAACAGAAAGGGGCTTCGGTTGTGTACACAGAATTTATCAGTTCCGAAGCCATTATCCGGGCTTCCGATATCGCCATGCACAAGATGCACTTTGAAGAATCTGAACGTCCTTTTGGGGTACAGATTTTTGGGGGTCGCGAAGAAGCCATGGAGGGCGCTACAAAAGTAGCTGTTGCAAATAATCCGGATCTTGTGGATATCAATTTTGGGTGTCCGGTTTACAAGATCGTAAAAAAAGGTGCCGGT
This sequence comes from Balneolaceae bacterium, assembly GCA_034521495.1. Lineage (NCBI taxonomy): Bacteria > Pseudomonadati > Balneolota > Balneolia > Balneolales > Balneolaceae > Balneolaceae bacterium. The sequence goes on along the minus strand of JAXHMK010000021.1, from coordinate 204,291 downwards.
GCAGGCTGCCTGAAAGATCTTGGAATGATGGAGCGCATGGCCGGAACTGTGGTTGATGCCGCCGGTGATTTTCCCGTCACAGCTAAAACACGACTTGGCTGGGACGACCGAACCATCCAAATTAGCGAAGTCGGCTTGATGCTTCAAAATGTTGGTGTGAAAGCGTTAACCGTTCATGCCAGGACACGATGCCAAAAATATAAGGGCGATGCCCGCTGGGAATACCTTAAAGAGCTCAAAAACACACCGGGACTTGAAATTCCCATCATTGGCAATGGTGATATAACCTCACCGCAACTTGCAAAAAAAATGTTTGATGAAACAGGTGTTGATGGTGTGATGATTGGCCGGGGTGCCATCGGCAATCCCTGGATTTTTGAACAAACACGGCATTACCTGGAAACCGGTGAACTTCTTCCTGATCCAACTGTCGATCAACGATTAGCGCTGTGTGCCGAGCACTTACGTTTTTCTGTTACTCATCATGGAGAACAGTATGGCGTGATCATCATGAAAAAACACTACGGACAATACCTGAAGGGAATTCGAAACAGCCGCAAACTGCGCGGAGAGATTATGCAGGAGAAAGAGATGGACCCTATTCTGGAACTGCTGCTTAATTTCAAGGAAGAAGAATTATACGCGGTGGCTTAAATTTTTTTGGGCTCCAAATAGTTATTTAGTATATAAAACAGAATGCTTATTCTTTCTAAAATAATCTATTATGCAAACTCCCATTAACATAGATAAACTATCCAGAGAAGAAAAATTACAGCTTATGCATGTAATTTGGGAAGACCTGGTAAAAGATGAGAAACAGGTCCAATCCCCGAAGTGGCATGAGGAGGTGTTACGTGAAACAGAAGAACGTGTACGCGAGGGAAAAGAACATACGATAAGCTGGTCTAAAGCAAAAGAGGAGCTCAGAAAACGCTTTGAATGAAAATTAAAATTCTTAATTCGGCTTTAGAGGATTTGCATAAAAGCAGGCTTTTCTATGAAGAACAAGATGGTGGATTGGGAGAATATTTCTTTAACTCACTGTTTTCTGATATTGACTCTTTAAAACTTTTTGCCGGGGTACACATCAAAGTCTTTGGTTTTTATCGAAAATTGTCTCAAAAATTTCCATATGCCATCTATTATAAAATTAAAAACTCAACGATTGTTGTATGGAGAGTTCTGGATTTGCGCCGTGATTCCGAATCAATCCAGGATGCCTTACGTTAATAAGTTAGGACTTATTATGTGGTACTGAATTACTCGTCTTCTCAAAACAGGTGGTAATGCCTATCTCTTCTACTCCAATCCTTTCCGATATCTGTTGGGGCTTTGCTTGTACTATTGATCCCATACGCCATATATCTCCTTTGGGGATCTCTGTTTGTTCTAATACTTGCCACTTTTGGAGTTTACTTTTTATTCAAACTGATGAAGTCAGCCTTCAAAAAGAAACCTTATTCCTGAATAGATGTAATTAATCCCAAGAATAAACAAGGGTTCGGCATTGGATAAGAATGTTCAATAATGCACAACCAGATTTTATCTAATACAGAAAAGTGCTTTTTGTTGATGTGCTTTTTTCGCCCCCTTTAACAGATCAATAATTATACTTGTATCAACGATCATCTAACCCAAGCCTTTTCAACCTTCTCCCCCACCCTTCGCGCAGATCCCGTACATCAGGGATATCATCTTCATCTCGGTCTTTCCATATACCGGCAGCCGCATTCAATTTCTTTCTCTTTTCTTCCAGTGTCATATCTGCCACATACTGGTCAATTGCCTCCCTGATAATATTGCTTTTAGTCGTATTTCTCTCCGCAGAAAGCTTTTCTAAGGCTTCTTTTTCTTCTTCGGTGATATAGATCTGAGTTCGTATCATATATAGTTAACGAATGAAATGATGTATGCACTATACATCATATTACCAAAGCAATCAACGATACCACTTCAAAGCGTTCAATTCAATTTTTGTTAATCCTCAAAATGGGCTTAAATCAGCTTCAATCAGGTAACCACAATCTCATCCGTGTAGATCTTGGCGGGACGCCCAGCTCTGATGTGCCAGGAAGGCATCTCAATGGGGCTCTCGGCATGCACTTTAATAAACCGGGCACGTTTTGAATTCAACTCTGTCCGAAAAGAGTGCACACGAATATCTGTAATTCCGGGATTGTTATCGGGATTTGGATCATGTGGATTTTCAATTCGTACCGGTTCCTTATAGTTCTCGCCATCAACCGATAACTGGTACTCCACAAATATCGGCAGGATTGTTTGGTGCCATTTGGGTTGTGCCTGTGCATTCAGAAAATCCATATTAATGGTTTGAATAGGTTGAACCTCCCCTAAATCAAGAATAAACTCCATATGTTCTCCCTCATATCCAACCCAATTCACACCAATTTTATCCGGGAATCTCCATGATTCATCGGACCCAAAAACACCATCAGTTAATGCCTCTGCTCCTTTCGTATGCTCGCTTGAAGTTGTTATAGGAGTAATCTTTTTATGGAGAGATATCGCATTTTCCACTTCGTCCATCTTATCAAATATTCGCTGATATGCCCGCAGGTATTCATCTGCTGTTGTGGTTCTCTCACGGATACGATTCACCCCATATTCCTTACAACGATTCACAAACTGATGCACCAGCTCTTTCATTTCAGGCTTAACGATAATCCTTCCCTCTTCATTATGAGCGAACATACTTCGGGGTGTATCCACTTCCGTGCGGCCAATTTGTATCTGAGCGAACATCAATGGAAGTCTGGCGATTCTCACTCTTCGCAATCGTTCTGAATCTCCTTCCACTACCTGTTCAGCGTTATCAAACATCTCCTCATACTGCTTCATCAAATCGGCTGATAAGTATGTATCTTTTGCGTCAATTGGAGAATCAAAAATCTTCAATTCGTGGTTACTGGCCAATAAAGCTTCTTTCATTGTATCGATATACTGTCGGATGTAAATACCGGCATCTCCATAATAACCTTCAAGAAAATCATTCATGATCAGATCCTCATTGGCATCTGGATCCCACATCAGTTTGTTGATCAGGTACGATCTTAAACTCGCCATTTCACTTCCGGCTTGAGACGTCGCCTGCATAAACAGCGAATCTACATTGTTCTCTTTGTAGAATTTAATATTCGGTTTTAGCGTATGAAGATTCGGAAAGGGACTCACCGGATTGGCAAACTGAATGTTATAGTCCCAAATTAAAATTCTGTCACTGATTTTTCCCCAATCTTGTAAATCATTCGTGAAAGAGGGAGCTGTTTCAAATATTGGCCTGTGACGAGCAGGCCCTATCGGGCAGAGCATAATATTGACATTCGATACCGGTTTGATATTTTCCGGTGCTTCACGAGTATACCAATATGCCAATGTGGATATAATTTTATCCGGAAACTCTTTGGCCACTTTATTTACAAAATAGATAAGTGAACCGCTTGGCACCCCATATTTCAGATCAGATCGTGTGCCGCCGTACTTTTTATTTAGTTCTGTACAAGGGCCGCATGTGCAATACTGATCGTTATCTTCCGGGCTAACAGACCAATATAGTGGTTCTGGATTTTCAGCTATTTTCTTCCTCAGGTTTTGAACTACGACCTCCAGGACCTCCTCATTCGACAGGCACAATTGGGTACTTGGATTACGCTTGCCATCTCGCCATGAGTAATATTCAGGATGGGACTCGGCATACTCTTCCGGCGGTACCAGCTCAAAAAAAGTATGCACAAACATACCCCACGATTCACTTCTGCTGTCAAGTCGGTGCCAGTCAAAAATATCTCCATCATCCTTATCGTAGTAAGAGGTCTGGCGATAATTCATTCCGGGAACTTCAGTCGACTCGTCCGCAGGAATCTGAACAGACTCAATTTTTGGCACATACGTACTCACCGGATCATACTTACGAAAACCCAGTGCTTCCAGAAAGCCATAAACTCCATAAAGCACTCCCTTCTCTGTACCGCCTGCAATTACCAGATTCTTCCCCAGGGTTTTGAATGCATATCCATCCTTAGCGAGTTCTTTGTAATTGATATCTATCTGCTCGGCATATCGGGTGCGACCAATATAGATCGCCTGATCCCCCCGGTACGATTCTTCATCAATAACCGGAAAACTGATCTCAGCTTTCTCAAGATATTTCTTAAGCTGTTGAGCAGCTTTCTCTTCTATCGGATTTTTGTTGCTCTGCCTGAATACAATCTGATATTCTTGCGCTTGTGATCTGCCTGAATTTTCATCAGATAATAACGCAGCCCTCAGTGCAGATGGTAACAACGTCAACCCGCTGGTTATCAAAGTCGATGCTTTTAAAAAATCTTTTCTTGAAACCAATCTCTCTTTAAAATCCTCATCCATAACAATGGCTACCTAAAAGTTTCTATTTCTGATATTTTAATAAAGCATCCTATTTCATAGAAAAAATAGTCGTTACACTACATGCTCAAATCTTACATTTTTTCAGAATTCATAAATGGTTTTAATACATCCGGCACAATAACATCCCCATCTTCGGTTTGATATGTTTCCAAAATAGATGCCACAATTCGCGGCAGTGCCAACCCAGATCCATTTAAGGTATGTAAGTATCTCCGTTTTCCCTTTTTCATTTTTAAACCGAAGCTGCATGCGCCTCGCCTGGAAAGATCCAAAATTGGAGCAAGAGCTAACTTCCAACCATCGTTGTTGTCCCGGACTCCACACTTCAAGATCGTATTTTTTGGTTTGGGTAAAGCCCATATCGCCGGTGCACATCAAAAGGGTTCGGTAGGGTAATTCCAGTTTTTTAAGAAGGGATTCAGCGTACTCTCGCAGAGATTCCAACTCATCATCAGAAGAATCGGGATGGACAATTTTAACCAATTCTACTTTATCAAATTGATGCAGGCGGTTCAAACCCCGAACATCTTTCCCATAGCTCCCGGCTTCTCGTCTCCAGCATGGAGTGTAAGCGGAATAGTAAACCGGCAGATCATCCGGCGAGAAGATTTCATCCCGGTGAAAATTGGTTACCGGAACTTCAGCGGTTGGAATCGCAAAAAAACCGTCTCTCGGAATGGTGTACATCATATCTTCCTTATCAGGGATCTGGCCGGTTCCGCGAGCAGAATCTTCATTCACAAAATAAGGAGCTTGCATTTCGGTATATCCCTGCTCGGATGCCTCATTCAAAAAGTAATTGATCAGTGCACGCTGAAGCCGGGCCATCGGTCCTACATAAAACGGAAAACCTGCACCCGTTACTTTAGCTCCCCGTTCAAAATCGATCCAGCCTTTCTCTTCGGCAACTTCCCAGTGCGGAAGCCGCCAATCCTCATCGGCTGGTTCTCCCCATGTCAAAAATACTTCGTTATCCTCTTCAGAGTGGCCCACCGGAACAGATTCATCAGGCACATTGGGAATTTGATAGAGAAGTTTATCACGCTCCTTATCAAGTACAGTCAGCTTATCTTCAAGTTCTTTAATCTCTTCTTTATTATCGCCAGTTTCTTGAATCAGCTTTTGGGCTTCCTCCTTTTTTCCCTGTCCCATCAACTGGCCAATTTTTTTGGCTTTCCTGTTACTCTCCGCTCTCAAATTATCAAGTTCGGTAACAACACTTCGCCATTCTTCATCTTTTTCAAGAACTCGATCCACAATTGAGCTGTCCGGCTCCCCCTTGTTTTTCATCCCTTCCTTCACAAGATCAACGTGTTCACGGATAAATGTTACATCCAGCATATCTGTTCGTTTTCAATTTTTTGATTCGTATTTTGATACAAAGATACAATGAGTAAAATCTTGTTTGAAATTTTTTAAGAGAGCATCCTAAATTTCTGTAGCATTCATGTAAAAAGAGTGGATGAGGATTGTATTCCTAACAAATTAAGGCTAAATTTAAATTAAATTAGAAATATTAGGCAAGTCGATATGACACATCTTTTAGACGAAACTGACATTAAAATACTAAATCATCTTCAAGAGAACGGAAGGGCACAGCGAAATACAATCGCCGATATTGTTCATCTATCAGTTCCTTCGGTTTCAGAAAGGATGAGAAAACTGGAAGAGAAAGGACTTATTGTAGATTACAATGCCATTCTGGATGCTAAGAAATTTCATTTCGACATCACCGCATTTATTTTTGTAGAAGTGGACGGTTCCGAACGATATACCGATTTCGTGGACCATGTGAGCAATCACCCGGAAGTAATGGAGTGTCATTCCATAACGGGCGATGGATCTCATATTCTCAAAGTACGAACCAAAAATACAGAGTCGCTCGAAAAGTTTCTCTCATTGATCCAAACGTGGGAAGGTGTCACCAGAACACGCTCTAACATTGTACTCTCTACGTTTAAAGAGACCCGAAAACTACCCATTGAAAACGCTGAGGACATTAAAAAATAATACGGCCATTTTACGAACTCTCATTCTAACACTTTTTTTTTTAGGGCTGATATTTTCTCTGTCTGCAAATTCTACGGCCGGATCTCCTCAAAATGAGCCAGCAAACAGAATTGCACTATCAATTGATAGGTCTGATAACACTTCATTAACAACTGAACAGTTCAACCAAATCCGCGAGATTGGAATCGATATGCTGGAGATCTCTTTTCCAGCAAGCATCAGAAGGTCCGATTTGGAACAGTTTTATCTATTACTGGATTCAAACCAACATTTTGTCACAGAATATGAGGCAAAAAACAACCGGGAATTACTTGTTAACTCAATACAGACCATGTACAGTCTCGTACCGAACCAGTTACGAGACAATATAGCTGCAATAAAGGTGTTTAATTATCCAGCTGATTACAGATCGGCATTCCCTGCTTCCTCCGACAGTCTTCTCACCGATCTCTTTACCTCAATTGAGAAACCATTTTATTACCAGTCTGCTTTTTCTGAACCGGAATTCCCGGTACAGCAGGTCGATTTCTTTGCAAGCCGTGTCAGGGTTCAACCCGATAGTTTGATTACAGCTTCATCAACAGTCATTTTATTTGAGCCCGAAAACGATCCTGTTGCATCTCTCCAAACACTTGAAACAATTTTTAAACAAACAGCCACACAGCCTGAAAGTTTGGTCATCATTCCCGCTGATTGGTTTCTCTCCCGGGTTGAATCACAAGCATCTTTTTCCACCATTATTTCATCGTACCTGGATGGAGAATCCGTCCATTTCCCGATGCCGGAACCCTCGCCCGATTCTCCTGCCCCCAACTGGCCGATTATTCTTTTGTTACTCATCTGGGCCAGCTATCTTCTGCACTACAAATATCAGCCGATGTACAAAGCTACGTTGCCGCGGTATTTTTTCTATCACTCCTTTTTTATTCACGATGTGCAACAACACCGGATTCGCAATACCACTCCGGGCGTAATTGTATTACTTCAACATACTCTCATCACCGGTTTCTTCTTCTATTTACTGAGTGATAGTTTTATCAGCAATATGGGATTGGAGTCTCTTTCTTATCATTATCCTGCACTTTTTTATTCCGGTTTTGAAAAAGTTTCCATATTTGTGATCGGTCTTCTCATTGCCTTCATCTCACATATCTTATCCGTTGCCTGGCTTTATCTGCCAAACAAAAAACTTGAACAGCTTAACCAGGTTATAAACCTGTACAGTTGGCCATTCCACATCAATCTGATTGTAGTAACCTTTGCGGTTTATTTTATACAGATTGAGGCCGCACAGAGCTGGACTATTGCCACTGCCATACTCTATTTTTTCTTTTGGTTTGCCGGTTTTATTTTCGCTGCTGCCGACAGTGCCCGATTCCTGCAAAAGTATCGGGTGTTAAATCTATTCCTTACGGTGGGGCTATATTTTCTTTTGATCACAGCCATTATTGTGCTTGCTCTTTGGCTGCCGATGATCTATCAGCCCATTGAGATGGCGTTTATGTTACCCTAAACAATCTGCTTTCTGAGACGGGCTACCGGTATCTGCAAATTTTCCCGGTATTTGCTGACTGTTCGCCGTGCTACTTTATATCCTTTCTCTTTCAAAATTTCTGTAAGTGCCTGGTCGCTGTATGGTTTCTTTTTATTCTCGTTTTGAATCACATTTTGAAGCACATTTTTCACTTCCCGGCTTGATACATCCTCACCGCTTTCTGTTTCAAGGCCTTCACTAAAAAAGTATTTCAATTCAAATACACCAAAATTGGTTTGAACGTACTTACCATTTACTACTCTTGAAACGGTTGAGATATCCATCTTAATTCGTTCGGCTACATCTTTCAAAATCATCGGTTTTAGCCCCTCCCCATGTTTAAAAAAATCTTCCTGGAGCGATACAATGGTTCGCATCGTTTTCATCAACGTATTGTGTCTCTGTTTGATGGAATCGATAAACCACTGAGCAGATTCTACTTTATCCTTGATAAATTTTCGGGCTTCAGAATCACCACTCTCTTTCTGTTTTCCCTTTTTCTTTTTCAGGTTCTCCCACATCATTTTATAATCAGGCGAAATGCGCAAAGGGGGAGTATTTCTTTGGCTTAACCGAATAATAAACTCTCCCTGATCCTCATCATCTTCCTCTGCTGAAGGTTCGTAATAGACTTCGAAATCTGGTTCAATATATTGCTGATTGTCAGTATCGGGATTTGTAACACCTCCCGGGCGTGGATTCAAACCTTTTATCAGATTGAATACCTCTTTTAGCTCTTCATTATCCACATTGAGGCGCGACTTCAGCTTTTCAAAATGTTTCTTCTCAAATGCTTCCCATTCATTCTCAAGAAGCTTCTCAGCCAGATTTTTAAGTTCCGGATCTGCATCCAGATGGCGCACCTGGCACAACAGACAATCTCTCAAATCCCTGGAGGCTATACCCACCGGTTCAAGTTTCTGAATCTGCTTCCGAACCTTCTCAACCTGACTGGCCTTCACCAGCGTACCGTGATTAAATGCGATGTTATCAACCACAGCATCAATCTCTCTGCGGAAATAACCGTCCTCATCCAGTGAACCTAAAATCTGATCGGCAATCAACTTCTCATCTTCATCCAGGTCTAAAAGTGCAACCTGCTGTTCGAGCTCCTCGAGAAGAGATTCATGATAGGGATTTGGCAGATCTTTCCAGTCGTCATCCCCGGATGACTGGCTACCTCCGCCTGAGTAATTCATTCCATCATACTCAGTATTGTGAAGAAACGAATCCCAGTCAATCTCTTCATTCTGATCTACCGGATCGGGATCACTGTCCTCCTCTTTTTCTTCGCTCTCCTCCCATTCAACCTCTTCATTCTCACGGAGTGTCTCTTCCGGTGCCAGCGGATCTGCTTCCTCCAAAACCGGGTTCATCTCAATCTCCTGCTTTACTCTTTGCTCAAGGCCCATGGTAGGAAGCTGCAGTAATTTCACAAACTGAATCTGCTGTGGAGAGAGCTTTTGCTGCAGCGATTGTTTTTGCGATATGTTTTGACCTGTTTTTATCATCTATACAGATTGCATCCTTTCTTCGTTACAAACTTCAAGAAATTCCGAGTACCACTCTTTTCCATAACGTCTTATGAGTGAATCTTTTAAAAAGTCAGCCAGGTAAATTCCCTCATCTTCTCCTCTTTGGCAGCCAGCAGAACATAACTCCGGGATATATTCAAAATTTGCATATTCAAATGCTCCAATTTGTTTTAAACGGATCGGATAAAGGTGACAACTTACTGGTTTTTCCCAACCAAAATCGCCGGAATAGTAGGCATTTTGAATAGCGCAAGTTGCTGCTCCATCTTTATCCTTCTGTACAAAAACACATTCCCCCGATTCTATGCAGGAAATTTCATAACCGCTTTGGTTGTCACCTTGCACAACTCCCGTTTCGTTCACAACGTCCACCGATTCAGGATCCAATTGATTTTGAAGTTTTCTGAATGCCTTTCGAAGTACCGGAATTTCCTGTCTGCTGACGGGTGCACCGGCATCACCAACAACGCAACAAGCCCCTTTACAACGACTGATATTACAGGCAAATTTGGCTGTTGCAATATCTTCAGAAAGTATCACATTCTGAACTTTTATCATGTTTCAATACTTAAAATTTTCTCAAATAATCTATCCCTATCGGAGTCACGGAATGAGAGGAGAGGCTTGAATTTATTTTTCAGGCATTCACACCCGTTCAATGACTGACCCCATTAAATACAATATAATGAACACAAACGAACGGATTAGAATTTATCCTGTCTAAGAATAGAAAATGATGCATCTATTGGATCAGCAAAGCTCAAAATATTTTCCGGCCTTCTGTTTGATAGCTCCCTTCATCTCCAAATCCAGCAATGTTGGTAAAAGTGTATGGGTAGGCTTTTCAATCTTTTCGCTGATCTGATCGATGTGAAGTTCATCCTCGGTCAATAACTCACAAATTTCTTTTGATGAATCATCAAGATCCAGTTTTTCCCATTTCATCACGGGATCTTCTTCTGCCTTTTGAGCATCTGAATCTGTATGCACAGAGATCTCAACCAAAATATCATCAATAGACTGAACCAGCTTTCCCTGCCCGGTTCGGATAAGATAATTACATCCCTGCCCGCCTAAAGAATCCAGCGGGTGCGGTATTACAAATACTTCGCGGTTTTGATCTAATGAACTCCGGGCGGTAATCATACTCCCACCCTTTACACCACTTTCCACAACTAACGTGCCGTGGCTCATTCCGCTTACAATACGGTTTCGTTCCGGAAAATTAACAGCATCCGGTGCAGATCCCGGCGCGAGTTCTGTAATAATTGCTCCACCTTTTTTGATTATATCTGCCGCCAGCCCACTGTTTTTTGCAGGATAGATCACATCGATTCCTGATCCCAATACGGCGATCGTTTTTCCACCTGCTTCCACAGCTGCACGATGCGAAGCAGCATCCACTCCGTAAGCCAGACCACTATTTACACAAAGTCCGGCGGCGGTTAATTTCTCAGACCACTCTTTTGCTTGCTTTAATCCATACTTCGAAGCTCGCCGGGTTCCAACAACAGCTACTCCATCTGATACCAATACATTCTTATCTCCTTTCACCCAGAGCAGAAGTGGAGGATCAAAAATATGCCTGAGATATGGCGGATAGTACTCATCATCAATCGAAATAAGGTCTGCACCCGTTTTTTGGGTCTGTTCCAGAATTGAATCGACCTTCTTCCATTCGTCGAATTCAACGAAGTTTTTAGCTATATGCTTACCAAATCCATCAAACCGGAGCAGATCTGGTATTTTCATGTTGAAGAGTTCAGAAGCATCTTCAACACCGGTGCGATCCAGTAACATTTTTATCCTTCGCACTCCAAAATCAGGAATTTGCAGAAGGGCAAGCAGTGCTCTATGATGACTCGTTGTTTTCAATGTTTTGTAGTTTCTCCCAAATTAATTCTTTCAGCTCTTCCATATTGTGCCCGGTTGCAGAAGATATCAGAATTGTATCAATATCATCGTCTAATTCTGGTTCTTCATCCAACTCGTAGTTCTCTTTCAAGTCCATTTTACTGATAGCAAGCAAACGGGGTTTATCCAGCAGGTCAGACCGATAGGCTTTCAGCTCATTCAGTAGAGCATTGTATTCTTGTTTGATATCAGCATCAACAGCAATCACAAACAGCAGTAAATTATTCCGCTCAATATGCCTTAAAAACTGGATTCCCAAACCCTTTCCTTCGTGGGCATCTTCGATAATCCCGGGGATATCAGCCATCACAAAACTTCTGTAATCGGTGGTAGTTACAACCCCCAAATTTGGCTCCAGCGTAGTAAAAGGATAGTCCGCAATTTTAGGTTTTGCCGCAGAAATAGCTGATAGAAGCGTGCTCTTTCCAGCGTTTGGGAAACCAACAAGGCCAACATCTGCAATAAGCTTCAATTCCAGTTCAACGGTTCGCTCTTCACCTTCCTCGCCTTCCTGTGCGTGTTGAGGTGTTTGATTGGTTGCACTTCGAAAATGCCAGTTACCAAGTCCGCCCTTTCCGCCTTTGGCAATGACTATTTCCTCTCCATCTTCTGTAATCTCACCTATTCGTTCTTTGGATTCTGCATCATACGCAACCGTTCCCATCGGTACTTCAAGAATTTCGTTTTCTCCGGCTTTCCCCTGTTTTCGCGAGGTATGCCCATTCTGACCATGCTCGGCCTTTACATATTTTCTGTATCTAAGGTCGAGAAGGGTGTTTAGCTGTTCATTCCCTCTGAGAATTACATCTCCGCCTTTGCCGCCGTCGCCACCGTCTGGCCCTCCTTTAGGCTCATATTTTTCCCGCCTGAAGTGAGACATGCCGCTTCCACCATGCCCCCCTGTTACATAAATTTTGGCGTAATCGGCAAATCTCATAAATCTCTTTATTCTTTAAAAGAAAAATCCGCGAAGTTTCTTTCTACAAGGATTGTCAATTGATTTACATCGACAAATATAAAAACGGAAAACTTCGCGGATTTAATACAATTTAATTCTCCAATATCCGAAGCAGTTTCGATAATTTTTTCTTCATCTTGGGCCGGGCTACAATAAAATCAAGAAATCCATGCTCCAGCAGATACTCCGATGTTTGAAAGCCCTCCGGCAGATCTCTTCCGATGGTTTGACGAATTACCCGCGGACCTGCAAATCCAATCAGTGCTCCGGGTTCGGCAATGTTAAAATCACCCAGCATTGCATAACTGGCTGTCACTCCACCCGTCGTTGGATTGGTCATCACAGATATGTATGGTACTTTTTCCCTTTCCAAAAGAGCCAGTTTTCCGGAAGTTTTAGGTAACTGCATCAGGCTATACACACTTTCCATCATTCGCGCTCCTCCTGATTGCGATATGATTATCAGTGGAGTTTTATTTTCCCTGGCGTAGTCAATTGCCCTGCACAAACGCTCTCCCACTACAGACCCCATACTTCCGCCGATAAACGAAAAATCCATACATGCAATTACAACATTGTGCTTATCAAGCTTTCCAACTCCAACACGGCAGGCATCCGAAAGGCCCGTTTTTTTCTGGGTTTGTTTGATCCGATCTTTGTATTTCTTGCGATCTTCAAAATCGAGAGGATCTGTGGGCATGATTTCACCTCCAATCTCTTCAAATTTTTCATCATCAAACAAGATGGAGAAGTATTCCTTGCTGCCGATTCTGAAATGATACCCACTCAGCGGATCTACCCAGCTATTCTCTTCAAGCTCGCGCCGGTGAATGGTTTCACCCGTTTCGGGAACTTTCACCCATATGCCCTCGGGCATATCCTTTTTCTTCTCGGTTTGAATATTGGTGTCTTTTCTTTTAAACCACGCCATAAGAACTGATTAGATTTTAGACTGTCTCAAAAATAACGAATATCGCCCGAAGCAAAAATCTTTTTATTTGGGGAAAGTCGAGTCAAGACCTAAGGACTTCAAATCCTTGGAGGTCTATTTTTGAGGGATAGTCTGACACCTACAGAAGGCTTTGCAAAACTATAACCGTCATCCTGAACTTGATTCAGGATCTCCTGATACTGGCTATAAAGACGAATGGAGAATCTGAATCGAGTTCAGATTGACGCATACCTACGGTTTTGCAAAGCCTTCCTACAACGAATCGTCCTGTCGCGACTCTGCCAGGAACTCACTCCGTTCGCACTCTGGCAGGTCGCTCTTACACATCCGTGTCATTCACCTGAGACAACGTTAAATACTCCGGCTCAAACGATTCTACATCTGTTTTTTTGAAATGTTTTTTCAGCTCCGGATGATTCCATCCAAGTACAAGATTCTTTGCCGAAATTGCTTCGGTTCCATACCAGGAGATCTCTCCCCTGTTTTCGATTTCCAAACGCTCCCAGCCGGTTCCTATCACCACATCTCCCTTCCCGATTTGATCCTGTAATTTTTCGATCTCAACTATATCCGCCCCGGAAACTTCAACTCCTCCGTCTAAACCAGTTTTAATTTTTTGATGGTACAAATGCTTCCTTCGCGCATCAATCACAGCATGGATAGCGGGTGGATTTTCGGTTAAAAACGGAATGGCAAAACTGAGAAGTGTTGGAAGGGTGTAAAGCGGAACCTCCTGCTGAAAAAGCAATCCTTTAATCGCCGAGGCACCAATTCTCAGTCCCGTGTAAGAACCCGGACCGTTACTAAAAAGAACAGCATCTAAGTCTGATACCTTTAACGAATGCCGATCCAAAAGTTCCTTCATGAACTCAAACGTCCGTTCCGAATGTACCGATCTCCCCTCCATTCTCTTTTCTATTACACTTCGCCTGCCCTTTCCCAAAGCAACCGAGCAAACCGGTGTGGATGTTTCAATGGCTAAAATCATATTAAAATTCTATTGTTCAATGAACCATGTTTCGTTACTTAAAAATACCCATCGCTCATAAATTCTCCGAAGCTGGCTATAAACATCTGCAGGGAACTCTTTCCGGCTGATGTCGATATCAAATGAGTATTCTACTCTGTTTCCTTCCGAGATGTACTCCTCACGCAGTGCCGCACCTTGTAAGCTCGTGGCGCGCGTTTCACCCATCGCATCAACCTCAAATCCATCAGGCAGATCTACAGTATAATGAATGGACAGTTTCTCAGGGGCATCAAGTGTAATCGGAACTCTTCGTTCTGTGGATTCAAACGGATTTCTAAATAGATACCCAACCACCATCGGCCGGAATTCAATCCCTTCCCGAAAACTTGCAGCATACTCCGGTATCTCAAAATCGGTCATCACATCAACCATGTTTCTGTTTTGCTCGTTGATTTTAAGATTGCTGTTGCTCATTTCTGCTTCAGAGTACACTTCAAAAAATATCTGTTTGATGATCTCTGCCGGCAAAGATCCCGATTGCAATTCCTCCCGGATATTCTGTGAGGGATATCCTCTCGTTTGAGCCGTAAGTCTGCCGTTCAACGTGCCATCCATAGAAAGCGATGCCCGGATATCGATATCCAAATCAAAAACACTCTGTTCCGGGCTGATGTCAACCCATCTATAACTATCATTGGTTAATACCATTCCCTGCGAATTGTACGACTCAATCGGAATCAAATTGGGCAAACTAACCGGGTATGAGGCATCCATAAAGTATTGTTCGCCATCAATTTCACTAAATATCAGAAGCCTGTTGAACTGAAATACAGATGGAAATGATTTATCAATCCGCCCAAATTCACGGCCAGATAGAAACATCGGTTTTGCATCAATTCCGGCTCCGCGAAGCATTGAAAGAAGTACCAGATTTATTTCAGCCTGGTTCGCCAATTCTTCTTCTAAAACATGGTATAGATCCCCTTCAGCATATACTGAATTCACACCATTAAATTGAACTGTGGAGTTTACAAACTGATAGACCGAATCCTGAACTTCAACAATTGAGTTTAGAGATGATGCAATCTCCTCACCCATCCGCTTAAATTCATCATATGGTTCAATTTTTTCGTACGGATTTCTATTCCTGAGAAATTGAGCCGCCACAAACTCCCAACTGTTTTCCAGTGGCTGCCGCGGAATGCCAAATTCACTGATCTGGAATTTAATCTGCGCCCGAATATCATCAATCGATGAGATGTAGCTGGATACATCTACCGAAGGAATATCCTCCGCACTCCACTCTTGTATGTACAGAGGATTGGGCCGCGGAAGAGTAAAAAGAAGTGGAACATTACTGGTATCCACCCGATGTTCTTCATACTGAAGTTCAAAGTCTTCCACATGCAGCGGAACTGCATCGTAGCGGATAAATTCAGAATTTTTGAGATACAGATTTGCTTCCTGAGTCGGGACACGATGTGCCAGATAAAAATTCGGTAATTCTTCGATATAGCGCCTCTCCAGTGTGTATTTATATTCCAGGATTGAACCTTCCTGAACCTCCGGCATTTCAAACTCAATAATTTTATACCGCGAATTCAGATCTACAGTGCGCGTGTTCTCCACATTAAACCGAACCTGATTTCCATCGGGTTGATGCGTAATGGCTTCCAGGTTTATAATCGTCTCAATACCATCCTTAAAATAAAATGGAATCCCAATCAGGCCCGCTTCGGCTTGTTCAAGTTGATCGTCACTTAATACCCGAATTCTCACCAGGTTATCAATAATTGCCACAATACCGGTTGGCCTCTCCAGGGTTCGGATAGATGATTCTTTCAGCAGATATTCAAACGGATAGCTGTGATCTGAAGAGTCTGCGAATTGATTATTGGGAATAGATCCGAATTTTTCGAAAATGTGGATCTCGCTGAGAATAGGATCTTCGACTTGGGGATAAGCCGTTCCCCAAACGGTCAAAGCAATTAATAATGGTAAGAAAAGCCGTACAAAAGGTTGCATTCTGGCTGGTAATTCAATAGGTCAATTCTTGAGGGTGTTGATTGCAAACCGGTTTTTATTATAAACAGCCAGTGCACGCCCGGTCAATGTTTTCCCGAGATACGGGGAATTTTTTGATTTTGACCGAACTTCATTCAACCTGTATGTCCACTCCTCATCGGTATTAAAAATGGTCAGGTTTGCAATCTGCCCCTCTTTAATTTCAGGTATATCAAGATTTAAAATTTGTCGGGGATTAATAACGAACTTCTTCATTAACTGTTGTAAGGAGAGTTTCCCGGTATTTAATAACCGCTGCACGCTAATGCTCCAGGCTGTATCCAACCCGATGATTCCGTTCGGAGCATAGATAAATTCCACCTCTTTCTCTTCGATGGCATGCGGTGCGTGATCGGTACAGATTACATCAATGGTACCGTCAGCGAGTCCTTCAATCATCGCATCCACATCATCTTGGGTTCGCAGCGGCGGATGCATTTTTACGTTCGTATCAAAATGCCGGGTTTCAATCTCTTTATCAGTGAGGTCAAAATGGTGTGCACACACTTCCGTTGTTATGTTGACCCCCTCCTCTTTCGCTCTTCGAACCAGGTCTACCGCTTTTCGCGTGCTGATGTGCGCCACGTGAATATGACCGCCTGTAAAACCGGCCAGTAAAATATCGCGGGCGATCATCGCTTCCTCGGCAATTCCGGGTGTTCCGTCCAGTCCCAGCCGGGCTGAAACCTCGCCTTCATTCATATGGCCGGGCCGTGAAAGAGCCAAATCTTCTTCATGATTGATGATCGGCATGCCCAGCATTGATGAATATTCCAGGGCTACCCGCATTACCTGAGAATTGTAAACGGGATCGCCGTCATCACTGAATGCCACGGCTCCGCCCTCTTTCATGTCGCTCATCTCCGCGATCGACTCGCCTTTTCGCTCCTTCGTTACACAGCCAATCGGGTGAACGTCCACCAATTGTTGATCCGATTTATTTCGAATGAATTCAACAACATCCCGCGTATGGATGGCCGGTTTAGTATTTGGCATACAGGCCACTTCAGTAAAACCGCCGAACATAGCTGAGCGACAACCGGTTTCCAGCGTCTCTTTATGCTCATATCCAGGTTCACGAAAATGAACGTGCATATCCATCCAGCCGCCGCTGATGTATGCGCCATTGGCATCAAAAGCCTCTTCTCCATCTTTGATTTCAAGGCCCGAGGAGATTTCGGCAATCACCCCATCTTTGATGCGAATATCGACAGCCTCGCTGCCGTCATGATTAGAGCCAATAGGTTTTGCATTTTGAATGAGAAGGTTTGGAGTGGTTTCCATCAACAAATGAATTTTTATGCTTTTTGTGATCTAAGAGAACCTGCCAGAGCGCGAACGGAGTGAGCTCCTGACAGAGTTCGAAACATATTCAACGATCAGCGACTCTGCCAGGAGCTTACGCACTTCGGCAGGTCACTAATATATTTGAAGAAATATAGGCTGATTTGATGGGAAACAGTCGATTTGGAAATTTACTGAGGCTATCAGAATAAATTTAATAGATCAATAATAACAGTTTAAAATCCTATTTTTTTTCTTCAACCAGTTCTTTTTCTCCCTCCGATGTATGATTTCGAAGAAAGTCAGGACAAAAATCATAACCGTTCGGCCAATAAATTCCTCTCCCATTTTCATATAGTTTAACTTGTCTAAAATAGTCAGGATCAGACAGTGGTTTACTTAACTTGTCTTCTTTAATAAATGGCGATAGATCAACGGTTTTCTCCGTGTCGTCACTAAAACTTAAATAAATTTTTTGATCGTCTAATATGGTAAGTTCTGTTATGCGTATCATTTTATTCAATTTTTGAACTTTTTAATCTAACGGTTCAATTCTGTCTAAAGTCTCATTATTTCTGGCTTTATTCCAATTTCTTAGTAGTTCCTCTCTGTGCTCAATCGCCCATTCAACAGCTAACGACATCGCTCTTTTTGGCAAATGACCTCCTAGTATTTCTAACGTTTTAATTTCAATCAAAGCTTCATCTTCTTGGTAAATAGCGTGGAAATGAGGTGGATTATGATCGTTATAGAACATGCGAATAATAATTCCATAAAATCTACTTATTTCCGGCATCTTTTAAATTCATTATTCTATTTAGCCATAATTCAAACTAAAATGGCAAAACACAATTAATTATCAAAGCAAGCCCAAAACAAATCCGGAATCAACTTACTAATCAGGATAACCATGTCACTCTCCCGGAGTGGCTTTTCTTCATTTTTCACAGCTTAAACCCTGCCAACAATATCTTTACAGTCCTCTCATCGCATTGAGAATAATGAAATGAAATTGGGTAAAATCGAGATCACTTCTCAACAAAACAAAAGGTCTTGACTTCCTCTTCGTCTTCACTTCATTACGCTCAGAGTGCGCTTGAACTGACGCACGTTTTTGTGCCGGGAGATCGCCACGGTACGGAAAACACCCCGCCCCTCGCGATGACAAATCATCCATAATCCATAATCCACAATCCACAATCCACAATCCACAATCCACAATCCACAATCCACAAAAAATATGTATAATATATGTGTAATTTATTATAATACATGTAATGGATCCGAACCAACATACCGATTACGATCTTGACCAGGATGTGCATCGCATCACGCTGTACAGTTCTGTGGCGAAGGATCATCAGCATACATCCCGAAAAAAGCGGCTGTACCTGCACCTGGATATGAGCTGTTATTACGCACAGGTGGAGCAGCAGTCTTATAATTTATATGGACTTCCTGTGGCGATGGGCGGCTGGCGAAAGCCGGACGGAACGGCTCGCGGAATTGTGGCAACGGCCAGCTACGAAGCTCGGGCGCTGGGCATTAAAACAGCGATGAGCGCTTTTGAGGCATCGCAAATTTGTCCCTACCTGGTGTTTAAGCAGATCGATTATTCTAAATACACTGAAATAGGCCGGCAATTGCGAGAGATCCTCGACAACTTTTCTCCTGAAGTAGAAAAATATTCAATGGATGAATATTTCATGGATCTCACTTTTTTGCTGGGTAAACCGCGAGAACACCTCGAAGCGTTTGGAAAGAAACTACAGCAGGAAATTCACAACAAGCTCGGGCTGGTTTGCTCCGTTGGAATGGCCCACAGTAAAACGTATTCTAAGCTGGCCTCCGATCTACGAAAACCCAACGGGCTGACGCTGATCCTCACCCACGATGATGCCGCTCAATATATCTATCCCCTGCCCATGGATGAGGTGTGGGGAATCGGCCGGCGGCGGTACGAACATCTCAAAAAATATGGATTACACACCATCGCCGATGCTCATAAGTCAGGCCCCGCTCCCTTCAAAAAAATATTCGGGGAGATGCAGGGTCAGCTTTTCTGGGAGACGGTGACCGGGCGAGACAACGCCAAAGTATTGGATAATGACGATCACGTGCCGGATGAAGTGAGTTACATGCATACGTTTTCCGACTGGACAGACGACCCCATTTTGGTGAAAGGAGAAATTGTGAAAGCCGTTCGGAAAGTTTGCTACAGAATGCGAGGCTACAAGCGCAAAGCACGGCGATGGGGTTGCTACATCCGCTACCAGGACAACAAGTGGGACGGAGACAGTTTTGCATTTAACACTCCCGGTTTTACAAACCTGGATGAATATGTACTCAAGGCCTTTCTGCCGGAGGCGATGCGGAGGGTTAAAAATGCTCTGCGAAAAAAAATTAAAATTCGGGGAGTTGGATTTCATACAATAGAAATGCAGTTTACCGAGCAGCTTGAACTGTTTTTTGATGAAAAAGACCAGGTTCGTCAACTCTACAACGCAGTAGATTGTCTCAATAATTTTTACAAAACAGATGTGGTGACCCCAGCCGCTATTCAAGAGAGCGTACCCGGAAATACACACTTTGTGAACCGGAGTCCGAATGAGTCGTTGATATCGAACCGATAATCAATTCCTGCTATATACTATTTTCAGAGAACCAGCAGAATTAACATTATTAAATCTTTCTAACATCTTTTTCGTAATTTGCAAGAAATAGAGAGCTCTATATGAGAGAATTCCCAAGCCATCCGTAATCTTAAAAAAAGAGGCTGTATGAATAATGGATCAATCTATCCAAAAGAAAAATTCACAGCTGATGAATTTTTAAAATCAGACGAGACCTTTAGGCAACTCATTAAAAATTCATTTGATATGCTTGTGCTGTTAGATGCAGATGGTATTCAGCGGTACGTCAGTGAATCGTGTGAAAAAATCCTGGGATATAAACCCGAAGAGCTAACAGATATTTCAGTCATAGACAGTATGATTCATCCGGACGATCAGGCAAAAACCAAAAAGGGATTTGTAGATATCGTACACCACTCAAAACATGGGGGTACACAATATAGGCACCGGCACAAAAATGGCGAATGGGTATATTTGGAAGCATTTGGAAACAATCAACTTCACAACCCGGCTATCCAGTCTGTGGTTCTTAATGTCCGTGATATCACCGAACGAAAGAGAGCAGAAAAGGCACTAAAAGAAAGTGAAGCACGGCTAAGTGAACTGATTGCCACAAAAGACCGGTTTTTATCCATTATCGGGCATGATCTCAAAAATCCATTTTCCGGTATCCTTGGATTCAGCGAACTCTTGATTGATCAATTGCAAAAGAAGGAATATGACGACGCTTTAGAGTTTGCTCAAATGATTCAACACTCCTCAAAGCGAGTGATGGATCTGCTAAACAATCTACTGGCATGGGCTCAATCACAATCGGGCAGAACCAAATATAATCCTGAGTATTTTGATGTAGATGAAATCACGAATGAAGTAATTGACTTACTAAGAGATTCTTCTCACCAAAAATCGATATCTCTGACAAATAAAATACCACCAAGCACATCAGTGTATGCAGACAAATCAATGATTACGCTTGTATTACGAAATTTGGTATCAAACGGAATTAAATTCACCCAACCCGGCGGAAAGATTGATATTGAATCCGAAAGAAACGCAGATGAGATTACAATATCAGTTACGGATAATGGTGTGGGGATTTCAAAGGAAAATATTGACGACTTATTCAAGATCGATAAGAAGCATTCATCAAAAGGCACCTACAACGAAACAGGAACGGGTTTGGGATTACTGCTTTGCAAAGATTCTGTAGAAGTACATGGAGGTGAAATCTGGGCTGAAAGTGAGATCAACAAAGGGAGTAAGTTCATATTCAGAATTCCCCAAAAACCTGAAAATTAGTTAACTGTCTTCAACTTCTTCTGAAACCGTTTAATTTTCATCCACCGGCGAACCATTCGAGTACCCCGACCCGAAAAACGCCAATGCAAGGAATGAAATGAGTACCGGCCAAAGCCAATTCCAGACTCCCTGGTCAATAACTGCGTCATATGGATTTTCAAGGTCGTAAAGCACTTTGACAGTAGAATTTGCATGGGAATAAACAATTTGGTGTGGTCTTTCAACAATTAACAAAAAAAGAAAACTGTAAACCAGTGAAGCAATAATTTTGAAATAGAAATCGATTTCTGCACATTTAAACAAATCAGAGACTTACCCATCACAAAATTTAATCTATGAAAAAACTCTCTACCCTCATTTTCCTCCTGTTTCTGATCTCATCCAGTTTGTCAGGCCAATAACAGATCAGAACAGCAACCAATAATTTTCTAACTACTTTGACAGACAATCATTTGGCAACCATTAACCATACCTTCGATGATACATCCCGTACAAAGTGGACAAATCTTCCGGTTGGATTGCCGCACGGCCGGGGTTAAGATATGGCGAGCTCTCTGACGAGAGC
The DNA here is from genome assembly GCA_034521495.1 of Balneolaceae bacterium. NCBI lineage: Bacteria > Pseudomonadati > Balneolota > Balneolia > Balneolales > Balneolaceae > Balneolaceae bacterium. The sequence goes on along the minus strand of JAXHMK010000021.1, from coordinate 182,169 downwards.
AGAGTTCAATTCCATCACCTGTTAACCACACTTTTTAGCTCGTAAGGATATCTGAAAACAACAAGTATTTTGCAGCTGGATGATATTCTGAACGTTGTGTACGAGACAGCATATGAACGCGGTGAAATTCCGGATCGGATGTCCTTATTGAGTACGATAATTCCTCAGATAACGGAAATCACATCCATACCATCTGGCGAGAAAAAGGAAATGATTTTGGTGAAGACCTGCTTCGGCAACATCGGGTGAATCATCAGCATTGAAATCTCCCTTTAATTCTTACTGAAGAACTGCCGGATATACTTATTGGGATTGTCTTTTAATGATTTTTTGTATCATAAAAACTAACAGCCCTTAACTCTGAAAATCAAAGCCTTAAACTGTGAGTTCAAAAAAATCACGTCGACAATTTTTAAAAAAACTTTCTCTTTTTCCCGTTGGTATGACAATGAGATGGATTTCTGCCAAATAATATAATCCTCTCTAAAAATCATACCATTCAAAATGGGCTGGATTCAAAAATTAAAACCAGCTTAAATGCATGGTCTTATTACCAGGAACTTTACAAACATCTGGACGGTGAAGAAGGTGGAATGAGCCTGTTTGATATGCTGGAAGAATGTGCTCGATTGGATTTTGATGCTGTTGACCCAACCGGTTATTTCTTTCCGGGTTATCCCGATGTTCCGGAAAGATCATTTATAAATGAATTTAAACGCCGGGCTTTCGAACTCGGGCTGGACATGAGCGGGACAGGGATCCGTAACGATTTTGCGACAGCAGATGAGGCTCAACGCCGCGAAGATATTGATTTAACCAAACGATGGATTGAAACGGCTGCAGAAATGGGGGCGCCTGTTATTCGTGTATTTGCGGGGGAAAAACCCGAAGGCCGCAATTGGGACGAAACCTCCGCCTGGCTTTCTGAAGCATTGGCAGAATGTGCTGAACATGGAAAAGAGTATGGGGTAATTGTAGGAGTACAGAATCACGGAGGAATGCTCAGAACAGGGGATGAAGTTTTGAGAATCCTCGATATGGTAGATTCCGACTGGTTAGGGACCATTGTTGATACGGGGCATTTCTATTCGCCGAATCCGTATGATGATATCGAAAAAGTTGTTCCCTATGCGGTGAACTGGCAAGTCAAAAAATTACTTAAAGGCCGCCGGGGAGACGAAATCGATATGAATAAATTGGTCGGTATAATCCGTAATGGAGGATACCGGGGATATGTTCCCATAGAAACACTACCTGCTCTGGAAAATGAAGAAGAATATAATGCATATTCTGAAGTTCCAAATCTATTGAATAAGTTTCGTACAGCGCTTGATTGAAGAGCCCCATTAATATGATGCCTCTGATTTTTGAAATCCTTAATCATCGATTCTATGAGAAAATTCATACCTATTTTCATCTTTATCCTATTGTCAACCAGCATCGAAACTATGTATGCTCAACAGTTTGAAGTGATGGTATATACCACTCCCGACCGCTGGCACGATCCTACCATTCCAACCGCAATCGATGAATTTCGAGAGATGGCAAAAAAACATGATTCCGGTTTTACATGGGCACAAAGAGATGGAAGCGGATCATTGACGGATCCTTTTTCGGAAGATTTTCTCCGGGGAATTGATGTCAATCGTTTTTCTTCACGCCAGGGGATATAATTTTATCCGATGAACAGATGGATAACTTCAAAAGTTTTATTCGGAATGGTGGCGGATTTGTGGGTATTCATGCAGTGTCATCAATCGATGACCAGGAAGAATGGTTTCAGAAATTGGTTGGTCGTGTTTTTACCGATCATCCCGAAGAGCAAACCGCAGTCATGAATGTCTTAAATAAAAATCATCCCTCCACCATGCATCTTTCTGACCGATGGATTTGGACGGACGAATGGTATTCCTATGGTGAACCTCTGACAGAGAACCTGAATGATTTACTTACCGTTGATGAATCTACATATGATCCGGACAGAACCTGGGGAGATGATACAAGATTCACAGCTATGGGGGATTATCATCCCATCGCATGGTACCAGGAATTTGATGGGGGCAGATCATTTTACACCACACTCGGACACATTCCCGAATCCTACAGAGATCGGAACTTCCTGGATCACCTTTATGGGGGAATTTATTGGGCAGCAACAGGTTTAGGTCTATATGAATGATACACTTTTAGTCTTTGAATAATCCACAACTCATATTTTTATTGTTTAATCATAACTAACACAATGAATTCTGATTTACTTAAGATTCAAAAGTTCCTGCTCTTAGTTTTTTTGCTAATAGTTTTTCAAGCCTTCAATTCATCATATGAAAAAAATGTTATCAACACTGTGGATGGTACAATTGCAGAAGATGAATTAGGTTTCACCTTGACTCATGAACATATCATGTCAAATTTTGGCAAGGATATAAGTGAGGCATCTGAGTATGATGAAGCCGCTCTTTTGAACCAGGTGGCCCCTTATCTGAAAAAAATAAAAACATTGGGAGTGGATACAATTTTTGATTGTACCACAGCCTATTTTGGTCGGCGGGTTGATCTTCTGCAATCGATAGCTGATTCAACCGGTCTTAAAATTGTCACAAACACCGGTTTTTACGGCGCAGCGGGTGACCGGTATATCCCGGAAATTGCTTATGAATCTTCGGCTGAAGAGATTTCAAAAATATGGGTTAATGAATTTGAAAATGGAATTGACGGGACCAATATCAAACCCGGTTTTATAAAACTTGCCTTTGATGGAGGGGCGTCTTCTGAAATTGATATAAAACTTTTCCAAGCGGGGATTTTAGCTCATCTTCAAACGGGTCTCACTATGGCTGTTCATACCGGTGATAATCTTGAGGCTTTTAAGACTCAATTAAACCTATTAGAGCAATATGATGTAAGTCCTGAAGCCTGGATCTGGACCCATGCAAGCTGGGGAACCGATATTGAAACGATGATTGAAGCGGCCAGGGAAAGGCGCGTGGATTTCACTACGATGACGTCAAAATCATCCAACATTCTGGAATTCATTGATATATTACAAACATTTAAATCAGAGAACTTGCTCCATAAGGTGCTGCTATCGCATGATGGTAATGGTTTTCCCGGAGGTGGTGAAATAAGGCCCTTTGAAGCAATTATGAAAAACCTCATCCCGGCAATGCAAGAACATGGCTTTAATGAACAAGAGATCAATCAAATCTTTATTCAAAATCCGAAAAAAGCATTTTCAATAAATGTTAGAAAAACAAACTGACCTTTGAATTCGCACATTATTTAATCTCTAAACTGAGATAGAGAATTTACACTTCCGGATATTCCCAACCATGATGATATTCGGGATGAATAAGTTTGTCGGCTTCAGGATTATCTCGGAATTTCTGCTGATCAGGTAAGTATTCCAGTCTACTGACTTCCTGTTCGGTATGAGACATTTGCAAGATTCGCGATCAAACTTGCATAGGATCCTTTTGAAATCGAACTGTTGGTTTCTGTGTTATTCGTTCGAATGCGTTCTGCCCAGTTTACCATATGATTATACTGGTTTGCATAGGGCCCCTGCAATTTTCGGTTCAGCAATTACAGGCGTTCGTCTTCAGTCTGCGGAAAAACCTCATAACCGGTCCTGTTGCAAACAAGTGTACCATTGCTTCCGATCCATGCAACACCGTCTCCCCGGTTATACAAATTCCCGGCCTGTTGCTCCCATATCACGTGATAATCATCGAATTCGAAAACTGACGATTGTGTTGATGGAACATCATACATCGTCTTAGGATGCTTGTATCCTACAGAATAAACAGATTTTGGATATACTCTCTCATGGCCTAAAGCTCATTCCGTCAAATGCAGAATCAATGTAATGTACCCAGTCGGTTTGACGACCGCCACCGAAATCCCAGAAATGGCGCCAGTTGTCCACATGTTTAGTAATTATAAGGGCGCATGGGGCAGGGCCAATCCACATGTCATAATCCAGTCCTTTCGGAATGGGTTGTGTTGAATTATCGTAGATAACAGGTTCTGTATTGGGTGTAATCCATACATGAGCTTTATCACGCATCTCCCAAAACTCCAGATTTTAAAATGTCGAATGCATCCCGAAAATAGTCTACACTGATTTGCCACAAACCCGTGGTTACCACATTCTGATGTTTTTGTTGGAGTCCTACCATCAGTTCACAGTCAGCAACGGTTTTCCAGTTGGTTTTTCAACATAAATTGCTTTCCCCGCTTTACACGCTTCAGCAAAAATATAGGTATGCCAATGGTCTGAGAGTACACAATGATCACTGCCGTCGATTTCCTGATTTTCCAACAGTTTCCTGAAATCGGAATACAGAGTGAGATTTTGTGTTTGATCCAGGTAATCTTTTTTGAAGCGAACCAGCCTGTGTATCCAGTTTTTGGCGATCCACGTCGCAAAGAGCAACGCAGTGTATATTTGTATCCCCATCCAGCATATGCCGCATATTCGACATTCCGAAACCTAATCCAATCACACCGATATTCAATCGATCACTTGGAGAATTGGAACTGTAACCACCAATCGGAAGGGTTGAAGCCAATCCTGTTCCCGCTAAGGCTAATACTGAATTTTTCAGAAAAGACCGTCTGCTATTATTTCCCATATTATATTTATGATGTTATGGCTAAGGTTTAATTAATAACGCGTTTACCGGTTAAAATTGTAAATCATAAAACACTATACTTGGCTTAAGTGAACTTTTTTAGCTTTTGTCATCCCCCTATGAGGCTGTCCAAAAAGTATGGTTACCCGTAATTCAACCTAAATTATTTAGTTTAGTCATAAAAAGTTGTAGTAAGGCTACTTCGTGTTGCTTCGTGACCTCGCGTCTTCGTGGCAAAGATCGGCAGTTTATTGCCACGAGGACACAAAGACTCAAAGTTTCACGAAGTAAACTTTAATTATTAAGGCTCCCATAAATGAAAATCACCTTTTTGGACAGCCTTATTTTCCCCTTCGGAAGCTTATCATTACCCAAAACTGTCTGAATGTTGATAAGTTCCTCGTTCGAAGGCGATCCACATATCGGTTAGGTCTTGCAAGCGCCTCATCCCACGCCACAGGGTCTTAATTCCTGGATTTCCATCGCCTTTACGGTTCAGAAACCCGCCAAGCATGGCAATCCATCGAATGACTTGATCCAGACTGGGAACATAATCGGATTCAGCAAAGCTTTTATGGTGATAACTATACAAGGCCCGCCACTCCTGCTCATGCATGATCTGCTCGCAGCTGCCCTCAGGGTTTGCCCGGGACTCATAGACCAACCACATCAATCGATAGGCTACTAAACTATAGCAGGCCAGTGCGTTTTGCAGTCCCGCCAGGCTTCGCAGCTGCAAGGCTTCCACCCCACAGCCACTTTTTAAGACAAAATGGAACCGTTCAATCAACCAGCGATGGGTATACCACTGCACGCACTGCAGGGCCTGCTGGAAGCTGGCCACCGGCAGGCTGGTCAACAACTTCCAGCACAGCCGCGCCACCCCGGGCGGCGGACAGGGTTCACTAACTAAAATGGCATACAGTTCCACAGGCCCCAGGTGTTCTTTTCCCGCAGGAGGATTTAATCGTACCGGCTGCCAGCGCACCTGGACCTCCGCTTGGCGGGCCGGCCGGTCGTTGGCTTTTTGAAGTTCTACGCTGAACGTTCCACCCAGCTGGCGGGCGGCCAACTCGTCCCACAACCGCCCTCCATCGATCAGACTCCGATTATGGGTGGCACGAATCAGCAGGTCGGTGCCCGGCTGGCGCTCTACAGCAAATAACTCATAAATATCGGCCTCCCGATCGGCAATATGTACCCGATGGTCAACTCCATCCATCAACTCCTCACTGCGTTGTATCCCCTCCAGCCAGCGATAACTCTCTTTGTCTTCAATTGGGCGACTCGCCCGGCTGGCTTTGATTCCCATCTGCTCGAACGGACGAACCCACACATGCTGGCCTGCAAGCCCCAAGGGAACTCCCTGGGGGCTGACTACGAACGTATTATGAGTCAAGACGCCTTTACCACGGCCGTGATCCAAATAGCCCAACTGGTCGGCAGAACTGCTCGAAAACCCAATATTGGTCGTATCATGCAAGATTAACACCGTCGAATGGTCCATCGCACGTTGAGCTGTCGCTTGGCCAATGGCCTGCACCAACTGAACCGAATCCACCTTTGGTGAACTCCAAAACTGATAGGTCGCCTTCGTACCATACCACTGGCTTTGGGCCTGAGGAACACTGGCCGTGGGATGGTCAGCCGCCGCCTCCACAATCTTACGAAAGCGATCATTACGACGTTTATCACCCAAAGAAAGGAACTCAACTTCAGTTTGCATCCAAGATTTCATAGAATTTTATTGTAAATGTACAGGAAGTTATCCACATTTATAGTGCCTAAAAAATTTGGGTAATGATAAGTTCGGAAGGGGGAGTAAGGGGGATGATCAATCGAAAAAACATGCTTCATTCAATATAAACGACTATAACTTTGTGAATTCAACCGGTAAACGGGTTAATTAATAGTCTTTTTTAGGAATAAAATTGGAAATAAGCAAACCTTTGTATGCAATGATTTTGTGGGAATTTACTGCAGTCAGATGATCGGGTGAATCGCAAGCATTGATTTCATAAGCTTTACCGTTTTCTTTCATTTATCATAATATTTTTAATGAAGCAATAGTTAATAGTTATAAGATTTCATCAAAGTGTATTAATAATACCTTTGGTTGGACTAATAAATCTAAATATTGGAGTTCCTTGTTTAGATACAGATATCTTATCGTCCTATTATCTGCGCTCATAATTTCATCTTGCGATTCGATTCTTGATGGAAGAAAAGGAGATCAATACGGAGAAAATCGAAACCTTTGGCAAGAACAGAAAATAGATAGCTATAGGTTTGAGTACACCAAACTTTGCTACTGCGCCGGATTATTTAACCCGGCTACGATTGTGGTGAAGGCCGATACGATTCATGCAATCCTTGAACCCGAAACCGGTGAACCTCTGCGCGATGCACAGACCGATGAGTTGGTACTTGCTAAGTATCCCGAGTCATTCCGGACCATCAGTGAACTTTTTGATATCATTAAAGATGCCCGGGAAAAAGCAGATAAACTGAAAGTAGAATACAACCAGCAATTAGGCTATCCCACGCTTATTGATATCGATTACATCAAAGAAGCGGTTGATGATGAGGTGACGTATAAGATCGATAATTTTGAAGCGAAAGAGTAGAAATCTGTTCGGCAAGTTGACCAGTCATCGGATGAGTGTTCAAAGCCAAATTATTTGTTTGCTCTCACTTATACTCATCCGATGACTCAAAGATTATCCCAAAATCTATACCTTAAAAACCTGGTCCTCTTTCATTGCCAAAATAGTTTCTGCCATAAGATTAATCAGATTCTCCACATCGCTTAGTGAAATTGTTTCAACCGGCGAGTGCATATATCGCAAGGGCAGGGATATGAGCGCACTTGGAATCCCGGTTTTTTGGTAGAAAATGCTGTCGGTATCCGTGCCGGTTCTCACGCTGGTAGCTTCATGCTGAATATCAATCTCCTTCTTTTCGGCGGTCTTCTCAATCAATTCAACAACCGCCCGATGATTCGCACCACCGTGCTGAACCGTTGGCCCTTTGCCTAACTTCACGGTTCCGTGTTCTTTATTATTAATACCTGGCGTATCGGTGGCGTGTGTTACATCTGTCACCAAAGCTGCATCCGGCATATGCCGAAAACTCATCATTCTTGCGCCAAACCCGCCAACTTCTTCCTGCACGGAGTTGAGGGCAATTACATTTACTTTGAGATTTTTCTTTCGACTTCTGAGCTCTTTCAAAACGTGAGCAATCACAAATCCGCCAATTCGGTTATCCAAAGCCCGTCCGGTTACAATATCATCATTTAAATATTCCAGTTCATCAGAATATGTTACCGGATCGCCAATCTGGATCAACTCCAGAGCTTCCTCTTTGGATGAAACCCCGATATCTACGTAGATGTCTTTCCACGCCGGTTGTTTACCGCCGCCGTTTTTTTTGTCTTGCAAGTGAATTGCTGTATTACCGACCACTCCGGTCACCCGGCCTTTTTTGGAATGAATTACAACTCGTTTTGCTCTTGCGATCGTTGAATCACTTCCCCCCAGCTTGTTCAGAGTTACAAATCCATTATCCGAAATGTGTTGAACCACCATTCCAATTTCATCGGCATGGGCTTCCAGCATAATCGTTGGTACATCTGCATTAATCTGGAGTTTTGCCATCGCCGATCCATAGGCATCGGACTCTACTTTGTCGGCATATTGAGAAATAAACTCCTTCCAGACTTTTTGTCCTTCAGATTCATAACCGGTGGGACTTGGCGTAACAATTAACTTTTCAAGAAACTCGCGTGATTCACTATCGAACATTCGTTATCTGTTTAAATTTGAAAATTATTTTCACGAAATATAAGCATCTGAGCGTACCAAATCGTTCAAAAAAATAATCTTACCGATTTCTTTATTGATAAAATTGTTGTGTTGTCAAAAAAATGCTACAACACAACGATTTAGTTCTTAACTGTCAACATAATCCCAAATTTGATATATTCATTGTAGAAGAAGGCTTTGCAAAACTCTGACCGTCATCCTGAACTTGATTCAGGATCTCCAGATACTGGCTATAAAGACGAATGGAGAATCTGAATCGAGTTCAGATTGACCAATAACCACGGTTTTGCAAAGCCCTCTAGAAGTGAATAAGCCATTTCCAAATAACTTCACAAGTAATGGAAGCACTCACATATCCCGAGTTTTCAAAACATCTCACTGAATTATTAAAGAAAGTAGAGCTTGGTGAGGAGATTATCATTCAACACGAAGAAACCCGGGAGAACATTGCCGTACTCATCCCATATAAAAAGTATCAGGAGGAGCATAAGAACACTTTAAATAAAACAGATCGAAAACTTGGAATTTTAAAGAAAACGGCGGGATATAAAATCAAAAAAAATTTTAAGATAACGGATGAAGAACTGTTAAACTCATGAACTATCTTTTAGATACTCACACTCTGCTTTGGGTACTTTTTGATGAAGAGAGGCTTTCAAAAAAATCAATTATTGCTTTCAAAAACCCGAAAAATATTCTTTTTGTAAGTATTGTAAGTTATTGGGAAATATCCCTAAAATATGGGTTGGGAAAATTAGAGTTGACAGGAATTACTCCTGATGAACTCCCTTATTATGCAAAAGAAGCTGGAATTCAGACATCAAAAGTATCAGAAATTACAGCTTCTACATTTCATAAACTGCCGCGCTCTAAGCACAAAGATCCATTCGACAGATTAATTATCTGGCAGGCCATTCATCAGAATCATATTCTTATTACAAAAGACCGAAAGATAAAGGAGTATCAAAAACATGGTCTTAAAGTATTATGGTGATAAGATAAAGCATGAAATCATTTAAATTATTCAATTCAACAATCTATGCATACACCTGAATATAAGCCCGACTCATTTGCTCACTGGACTGAACTTCCCGTTCGTTTTCGTGATCTCGATGCATTGAATCATGTAAATAATGCCGTTTTCAATACCTATTTTGAAGAGGCTCGAATTAACTTTATCAATGAAGTGCCAGAATTCCAGGCTTCTATGAGTGAAGGTAAAAGTTTTATGCTGGTTCACCTGGAACTGGACTACATAAGGCCAATTTCACTGAATGAAACTATTTTAATCGGAACGTCTGTCGAGGAGTATGGAAATACGAGTATCAAGGGATTCCAGGCAATCTACTCAAAAGTTGACTCCGAACTGAAAGCTGTTGCAAAAACCACTGGTGTTTGGTTTGATCTTGAATTAAACAAACCTGCAAAACTACCCGAGATCAAAGACCGGGATAAGTACCTCTACAAAATTCCCGATAATGGATAAGAGCAGCCAGTACAAAATTTTTAGCGATCCGGTTCATGGGTTTATCACCATTCCGAAGGGCACAATTTTACGGCTCATTGATCATCACTATGTTCAGCGTTTGCGACGGATTCGTCAGTTAGGCTTAGGTTATCTCGTCTTTCCGGCAGCTGAACATTCCCGGTTTTCTCATGCGATTGGTGCATTGGAATTGGGACAGCGCGTGCTCAAAAATCTACGCGAAAAAGACACAACTATTAGTGATGCAGAAGTTTCAGGCACATTGATTGCCATTCTTCTTCATGATGTGGGACACGGCCCTCTCTCCCACACGCTGGAACATACCCTCATCGATGATTTTAATCACGAGATGATGAGTCTCAAAATTATGGAGACACTGAACAAGGAGTTTGAGGGTGAACTCAGTACAGCAATTAAGATTTTCAAAGATCAGTATCCTAAAAAATTTCTCCATCAATTGATCTCTTCTCAGCTTGATATGGACCGGCTGGATTATCTAAAACGTGACAGCTTTTTTACAGGCGTCTCGGAAGGATCCGTTGGAATCAACCGGATTTTAAAAACAATGCGGGTTTTTAAGGGTAACGTAGTCATCGAAAAGAAAGGTATCTATGCGGTTGAAAACTACATTCTCTCCCGCAGGTTGATGTACATGCAGGTGTATCTCCACAAAACTGTTGTCAGCGCTGACGCTTTGTTAAGAAAAATCTTTAAGCGGGTTCGTTTTCTCCTTGATGCAGGTGAGAAAGTTGAAATTCCATCTATTCCTTTGAATTATTTCCTGTCGAAGAACCCATCATCCAAAAAAAGAATCACACAAAAAATGCTGGAGCACTACATGGCTTTAGACGACCATGATGTTTATATCTGCATTAAGCGATGGGCTGCCAGTGAAGACGTGATTTTAGCGGATCTGTCCCACCGCTTTTTGAGCCGGAAGCTCTTCAGAACAACATTTGCCGATCGCAAAGAGAGAGATGAGTTAAAAGATGAGATTCAGGTCAAAACAAAAAAATATCTCAAAAAACAGGGGTTTCCACATGATGATGAGGCAGCTTCCTATTATTATGATGCCAATGAAAATTACAGCGAAGCCTACCGTTACGAAAACGAGAGTATATGGATTTTAGAGGATAACAATAAGGCGGTAGAGTTTTCCAAAGCGGCTGATACCAAGCACATTATTGCGCTGACCGAACCGGTTGTGAAACCGTATTTAGTGCATTTGAAGGAATTTTGAGATATGAATGTACGCCGGACAGCTTGTCCGGCATCTCATAATCATAAAATATTTATCAATAAGGGATTAAATTAGCAATTATCCCAAACCACTTCTTATTACTAATACATTTTGAGGTAACGGGCAAGCTGCCCGTTGTACATGTCAACCAATTCGCTCAAACTTCACAAAAGAAAACTTCTCATGATCTTCTCTCCAAATTTCTTCCCAAACTTTACCAATTTCATCGCGATATTCCGGGAAATATGTATCTCCCTCGTATTTTTCTTTGACTTGGGTGGTGATGAGCTCATCAACCTTATCAATGGTTTGCTTGTAGATCTCTCCACCGCCAATGATGAACACCTGTTCCTGATCGGATAAATAGTCCAGTGCCGCTTCAATCGAGCTGAATGTTGGCACATGATCGTAAGATTTCGACCGGCTTAAAACCACATTTTCTCTTCCGGGCAATGGTTTTTCGTTGAGTTCCTCAAAAACTCCGCGTCCCATCAAAATGGGAGAACCGATCGTGGTTTTTTTAAAAAATTTCAGGTCTTCGCTAAAGTGCCACGGCAGTTCTCCATCTTTCCCGATGACAAGATTAGGATCGTGAGCTACAATAATCGACAACTTCATACCGCAACCGGAAATTTAATGCCCGGATCAGGATCGTAATTTTTTAGCGTGAAATCTTCAAAAGTGAGTTCATCCACCGGTTTATTGGCAATTTCCAGCGTAGGCAGTTCTTTGGGCTTGCGGGTAAGTTGTTCTTTTAAACCATCTATGTGATTTTCGTAGATATGTGCATCCACAATGGTGTGAGCAAATGTTCCGGGTTGCAATCCTACTTCCTGAGCCACCGCCATTGTCAGCGCCGAATAACAGGCCAGATTAAACGGAATTCCGAGGGCGATATCACCGGAGCGTTGTGTGAGATGACAATTCAGTTTTCCATCTGCTACGTTGAAAATGTACATCAGGTGGCAGGGCGGTAATCCCATCTCTCCAAGCAAACCCGGATGCCATGCAGACACAACAATTCGCCGGCTGTTGGGATTTGTTTTAAGCATGTGAATTGCGTTTTGAACCTGATCAAATTCTTCATACTGCCAGTCTTTTTCCTGTTTATCTCCCAATGGCTTGTAAACATCCCCATCTTTTGATTTCGCCATTGGGAAACGACGCCAGAGCACCGGATAGATCGGACCGACATATCCGTCCTCATCGGCCCAGGCATCCCAAATATGGCAGTCCTTTTCATCTCTCAACCATTTAATATGATCTTCACCTCTCAAATACCACAACATTTCGAGAATCACTGATCGAAAATAAACTTTTTTCGTGGTCAGAAGCGGGTAACCTTTAGACAGATCTACTTTGTAAAACTCGGCAAAATTGGCAAGAGTTTTAACACCGGTACGGTTCTCTTTCCAAACTCCGTGATCCAAAACATTTTGAACGAGGTCGAGATATTGTTTCATACTTTATGTGATTTAAGGTTATGACGTCTAAAGTTTAAAGGATTGTTATTTCAGCAATCTGATGCGATCATTAGGCATCAACAGTTTTTGGATTTTAAATCCTTCAACATGAAACTATGAACTTATTACAGCGATGGATACATGAAATTCAACTTCATCATACATCACAGGACAACTCCGCGAAGCAGCATAACGGCCACTGTAAAGTAGATAATTATTCCCGTGACATCGACAAGTGTTGCCACAAACGGAGCTGATGTTACAGCCGGGTCTAATCCCAGTTTCGACATAATAAACGGTAGCATAGAACCGCTCAAATTTCCAAAAAGAACAACTCCAACAAGGCTTGTTCCAACCGTAAGAGCCTGCATAAACACTGCAAACGAAAATGGATCACCGCGTACTACCATCCAAAAAGAGATAACAACCGTGCCCATTACGCCCAAAATACTACCCAGTAACAAGCCGGATAAGAGTTCTCTTTTCAAAACTCCCAGCCAATCTCCCAACTTCAGATCATCCGTTGATAAAGAACGAATAATCAGTGTTGCAGCCTGTGATCCGGAGTTACCACCGCTCGAAATAATCATGGGAATAAACAGAGCTAATACTGCAGCAGCTGCCAGTGTATCCTCGTAACCTGCCATTGCCGTTACCGTAAACATCTGTCCGAGAAATAACAAGATAAGCCAACCGATACGCTTCTGAACCATTCCAAATATATTCGTTTCAGAATAGCTTTTTTCGAGGGCGCTCATACCGGCCATCAACTGCATATCCTCGGTCGTTTCTTGCTCTGCTACATCTAAAACATCATCTACAGTAACAATACCGGCAAGGACCCCGCCTGAATCTACCACCGGAAGTGCAACTCTGTCATACTTACTTAACATACGAACGGCTTCCTCCTGGTCATCGAAAGCGCTGAGTGCTTCAAATGTGTAGTCCATAATATCTGTAATTTTCCCATCCGGTTCGGCGAGAATAAGCTGGTTCAGGCGAAGATCGTCAATCAGTGTTTCATCCTCATCAACCACATAAATAACATTTACAGTTTCGGCATCTCTTCCATGTTTACGGATATGTTCAAAACTTCGGTTGATGGTCCAGTCTTTTTTAATGCGAACATAATTCGTGGTCATCAACCGACCTACACTCTCCGGAGGGTAACCCAAAAGCCTTCGAACCTGGGCGATATTTTCCGGCTGCATGGAGTTGAGCACACGCTGTGTCAGATCCCCGGGCAGCTCTTCCATCAGAGCAACGCGCTCATCCGGCTCCAGGTTGTTCATTACATCGCTGAGCTGTTGACGGCTAAATGTTTCCAGTAACTCTACGCCTTTTGTAGAACTGAGATATGTAAAAACATCCGCCGCTTTACTTTTTTTCAATAAGCGGAATATCACCACGGCCACTTCGGGGTTCAGGTCATCTAAAAGCTCGGCAACATCCACAGCGGGCACATCATCAAGTACCTCTTTGATGGTAACCCACTCTTTTTTTTGGATGAGTTCATCCAGTTCCGGTTTTAGTAAATGTGCGATCATGGAGAATAAATTCGGATGGATTCAATAATAGTAACTCTTATGATAACGCTTGCTGAAGTTATCAAAAAAATAAAAGGCATTCGTTGTTAAATGGGAAATTAATTTTGTCCCAAAACTTCTAATGCATCTCTGGCAGCCGCCTGTTCTGCTTTCTTTTTACTTTTACCCGTTCCCTCTCCCAATTTTTCATTCTCAATGAAAACTGCCACATGAAATGTTTTATCATGCCCCGGCCCATCTTCCGAAATTACCTGGTATTTTGGAAGTTTTAACTTTTCGGATTGCGAATATTCCATCAACACGCTCTTATAGTTATCTATGACCTTTACAATCTTATCGAAATTGATAAACTGATCTATATGCGAGGAGACAAATTTATGAGCGCTGTCGTATCCACTGGAAATATAGATTGCTGCGACAAGGGCTTCATACACATCAGAAAGAACACTTTTTGACAGTTCTATCCCCTGTCCTGTGGCTCTTTCTCCAATTTCAAGAAACTCGCTGAGGCCCAGTTTTTTTGAGATCTCAAACAGAGTATCACCGCGAACGATTTTTGCCCTCAATTTGGTCAAAAAACCCTCGTTTTCTTTGGGATATTTTTCGAATAAAATTTCGGTAACTATCAGATCGAGAACGGCATCTCCCAAAAACTCGAGTCTCTCATACGTTTCATAAGACTCGAATTTATCGTTATCTACAATAGATTTATGACGTAACGCTTTCTGAAAAAGCTGTTGATATTCATCAGGAATGGTAAGATCTAACGTGTTTTCAAGTTTTTCTAAACGTTCCTTCGACTCAGATTGTATCGGACCTTTATCTTTCCACAACCATTTTTTGAGTCGGTATAACATCAATTATTTTTCAAATTTCTTGAAAACAAGTGTAGTGTTATGTCCCCCGAAACCAAATGCATTGTTCAATGCATAATTGATATCGCGTTCAACCGCATTATTTGGTGTGTAATTCAGATCACATTCCGGATCCGGATTTTCCTGATTGATGGTGGGAGGAACCATGCTATGATAGATTGCCAGTAGTGTTGCAATTGATTCTGCAGCACCGGCAGCTCCAAGCATATGGCCCGTCATCGATTTAGTTGAATTCAGATTGATATTGTAGGCGTGATCCCCAAAAACTTTTTTGATAGAGTTGGTTTCGGCAATATCACCAAGTGGTGTGGATGTTCCATGCATATTGATGTGATCCACATCTTCCGGTTTGATATCGGCCATATCCAGTGCATTATTTAATGCAAGCAGCACTCCGTTTCCATCCGGATCGGGAGCGGTAATATGGTGTGCATCCGCAGAAAAACCATACCCCACAATTTCACCGTAAATTCGAGCACCGCGATCGAGCGCAGATTCCAGGGATTCCAGGAAAAACATGGCTGATCCTTCACTCAGAACAAAACCGTCTCGTTCTTTATCGAAAGGCCGGGAAGCTTTTTCGGGTTCTTCATTTCGTCGTGAGAGAGCTCTCATAGATGAAAACCCGGCAACACCAATTCTCCAGACAGGAGATTCAGTGCCCCCGCAGAGAGCCATATCAGATTGTCCGTACCGAATAGAGTCGTATGCGAGACCTATGTTATGAGAACCTGTTGCACACGCTGATACGGCACAGAAGTTTGGGCCTCTAAATCCATATTTTATAGATACCTGGCCGGCGGGCATATCCGGTATTAACATAGGAATAAAGAAAGGATTGACCCTGCGGGCACCCGATTCATGAAGTTCTATCGACTGCTCGTAAAAGGTTTGCATCCCCCCAATTCCCGTACCGATAATTACAGCGACCCGATCTTTGTTTACTTTTTCAAGATCGATGCCGCTGTCATTAATCGCTTCATCCGAAGAGATCATTGCATATTGGGTAACCGGATCTAACCTGCGGGCTTCCTTGCGATCGAAGTAATCATTCGAATCGTAATTATCTATTTGGCCAGCAAATTTTGTGGGCAAATCACTTGTATCGAAATGTTCAATTGTACGCACTCCGCTCTTGCCAGATATTAATCCGTTCCAAAAATCAGGAGCGGTTTTACCAACAGGTGTGAATGCACCAATTCCAGTGATTACTACTCTACGTCCGGTCATAAAAGGGGTGTTATCGTTTAAACTCTACGATTTCTCCTGAATGTATTTGATAGCATCGCCTACTGTTGCAATATTTTCGGCGTCTTCATCAGGTATACTAATATCAAATTCTTTTTCAAACTCCATGATGAGTTCAACAGTGTCCAGAGAATCGGCACCCAGATCATTCGTAAAGTTCGCCTCTGCAACAACTTCAGACTCATCAACTCCGAGTTTATCAACAATAATAGATTTTACTTTAGCTTCAACGTCCTGTGACATAAATTAGACCTTTTGTTTGGTTTAGTAGTTAAAAATAAGTTCATTAAAATTTTAGATACGTGAAAATACAACATCTGCTCATAAAATAACACGCACAAATCAATCGTCTAAATGGCTTATTACATAGCCATACCGCCATCTACACGGATTACTTCTCCAGTAATGTATGAGCTGATATCTGACGCGAGAAAAGCAACCACATTCGAAACCTCTTCGGGATCTCCTGCCCGTCCAAGTGGTGTTTCCTCTTTAATTGTTTCCAATACTTTTTCACTGAGATTTTCGGTCATTTCGGTTAAAATATAACCAGGGGCAACAACATTTGCCCGAATATTACGGCTTGCAAGTTCCTTTGCGTACGATTTTGTAAACCCAACAATACCTGCTTTAGATGCGGCATAATTACTTTGCCCTGCATTTCCGCTCAGTCCCACAACGGAACTGATATTTATGATTGATCCGCCTCTTGCCCGCATCATCGGTTTTGCAGCTGCTTTACTGTAATTAAATACACTTTTCAGATTGGTAGTGATTACATCGTCCCATGCCTTCTCATCCATTCTGAGTATGAGATTATCTCTTGTAATTCCGGCATTGTTTACTAACACATGTAATGAACCCCATTTATCAACAATATCAGAAATTACCTCTTCTGCCCTGTCGAGCTTAACCGCATCGGCTTGATAGGATGTTCCCTTTCCACCTTCATTTTCAATCTCCTTCACAACTTCGGCAGCCGCATCAGCCGAACTTGCATATGTAATAGCTACATTTGCCCCGGCTTTTGCCAGTGTTAGAGCAATTGATTTACCAATACCCCGGCTTCCACCGGTAACCAGGCAATTTTTTCCTTCCAGATTTATCATGTTATTCTATTGATATCCTTCAATATTAATTTCCTTCAGAGTTCGTTTCACCAAGCCCTGGAGAACATTTCCGGGACCAACCTCAACAAACGAATTTACTTCTTCTTTTTCCATATTCAATAATGTCTGCGTCCATCGTACAGGATTCAACAGTTGTTGAAGAACATTATCTTTTAGTTCACTCTCGTCCCTTGTTGGCCGAGCCGTAAAATTACTAAATACTTTAAAACGAGGACGGAAAAACGTGGTACTTTCCAATTTCTTTTGAAGTGCATCAAATGCCGGTTTCATAAGTGGGGAATGAAAAGCCCCACTGACAGGCAGAATTTTAGCCAACCGACAGCCTTTTTCTTTTGCAATGTCAACAGCTTTATGAACCGCATCCACATCGCCTGAAATAACAAGCTGACCCGGACAATTATAATTGGCCGAAACAACCGGTTTTCCAATCTCTTCGGTGGCTTCTTCACAAATTTTATCTACAGTCTCATCGTCCATTCCTATGATAGCAGCCATTGTTCCGGGATTTTCATCCCCGGCTTCCTGCATTTTTTGGCCGCGAAGAGCTACTAACTCCAGGGCCGATTCAAAATCCAGGGCTCCGGCCGCCGTTAAGGCTGTAAATTCTCCCAAACTATGTCCTGCCATTACATCCGGATCCAAATCCAGTGTGGTAAACAATGCATAGGAGTGAAGAAAAATGGCCGGTTGAGTGTACTTTGTCTGAGTCAGCTCATCAGATGGTCCCTCAAACATAATTTCACTCAATGAATATCCGAGAAGCTCATCAGCTTCATCAATAATTGACCGGAATTTTGGATTCGATTCATAGTGATCGAGTCCCATTCCAACTTTTTGAGAGCCCTGACCCGGAAATAGAATAGCTGTACGCATTATTTACTCCATTTCAGGTAGATAGCTCCCCATGTTAATCCTCCACCAAATGCTGAAAGGATCAGACTGTCACCATCTTTAAGTTGATCTTTCCAATCATATAAACAAAGAGGGATCGTGGCAGCAGTGGTATTTCCATATTTTTCAATATTTATCATCACTTTATCTTCTGAAAGCCCCATTCTGCGTGCCGTTGCACTAATTATTCTTTTATTGGCCTGATGGGGAACAAGCCATGTGACATCATCTCCGCTGAGATTGTTTCGTTCCATAATTTCCAGGGATACATCGGCCATTCCTTCAGTAGCTTTCTTAAACACAACGCGGCCATCCTGCCGAAGAAAATGCAGCTTGTTCTTAACAGTTTCTTCACTTGCCGGGTTTATACTCCCACCCGCAGGTTGATAAAGCAAGCACTCTTCATCCCCATTCGTGTGTTGAACATAATCGATGATACCATCTCTATCTGTTTCTTCGAGAACAACAGCTCCGGCAGCATCACCAAACAAGATACAAGTGGATCGATCTGTAAAATCAACAATAGCACTCATCTTATCTGCGCCAATCACTAAAACTTTTTTAGCACGGCCCGACTCAATCATCATACTTCCGTTGGAAAGAGCAAAAAGGAATCCTGAACAGGCAGCTGATAGATCAAACCCATAGGCATTTTCTGCACCTATCCGTTTTTGAACAAGTGCAGCTGTAGCTGGAAACATATAATCGGGCGTTACAGTGGCTACAATAATTGCATCAATTTCTGTTGCGTCAACGCCGGCATCTTCAAGAGCTTCAAGAGCTGCTTTTTCGGCCATAAAAGATGTTGCCTTTTCCGGATCTTTTAATATTCGCCGCTCAGCAATCCCTGTTCGCGAACGAATCCACTCATCATTGGTCTCAACTAAATTTTCGAGTTCTTTATTGGTCAATACATAATCGGGCAAAAAATGCCCAACCCCGCTAATCTTAGCTCGCTTTACAGACATTAAATCAGTTAGTTTTCGTTTAGAGATGCTACAATTTTGTCATTGATACCGTGCTCAACACACTGAACGGCATTAAGGATCATATTTTTGATTGCTATTGCCGAACTGCCACCATGTCCTACAAGGCTCATTCCGTTCACTCCAAGAAAGGGAATGCCGCCTACGTGTTCATAATTAAAGGCTCTGAGCGATTTTGATAAAATTCCAAATACCTTTTTCTGCATCTCGGGTTCTATCTTCTCGTCGGTCATCGTCTTTTTGAGCAGTTGTTTCAGAATTTCGGGAATAGATTCACCAAATTTCAGCAGAACGTTTCCGCAAAATCCGTCAACAAGATAGACATCTGTTTTTCCATACAAAATATCTTTTCCTTCAATATTTCCTGAAAAATAGCTCAGATCTGATAGTAAATCATATACTTTCTTATGCAGTTCAAGTCCTTTCTCGGGTTCTTCCCCAACATTTAACAGACCTACAGTGGGATCTTCAATATCCAGAATTTCCTTCGCAAGAATGCGGCTCATTTTGGCAAACTGGAGATACATCTCAGGCTTTAGCTCAAGATTTGCTCCGGCGTCTGTCAACAGGCTTATACCCTTTAAATTGGGATAAGTAGCTGCGATAGTTGGCCGTATCACCCCTTCAAGTTTGCCGAGCATAAATGTGGATGCAGCCAGTAATGCTCCCGTGTTTCCTACACTTACAAAAGCTTCGCACTCCCCTTTTTTATGAGCAGAGAGTCCCACGGCAATGGATGAAGATTGCTTGGATTTGACAGCTGCTGCAGGCGATTCATTCATAGATATGATTTCCGGAGCATGCAGAATATGAATCCTGTTGGAATCGTACTCAAGATCATCCAGTTCTTTTTGGATCATCTCTTTTGGTCCCACCAAAAGGATTTCAATCTCGGCATTTTCCTGTGATGCCTGAACTGCCCCCTGAATCGGAATTTTTGGAAAGTGGTCCCCTCCTACCGCATCAACAGCAATCACCATGTGGTTACCTTTAGATTAATTAGAAATATTAATCACCTGTCTGCCACGATAATGCCCACATTCCATGCAAACATGATGGCGCTTGTGCATCGCGCCACAGTTAGAACATTCTGTGAGTTGAATATCGGACAATCCATGGTGAGAACGTCTCTTATTTTTGCGAGACTTGGAAGTTTTTCGTTTTGGATGTGCCATGTAAATTTAATTTAAGTTTTCTTCAGTTTCTTTAATTTTTCCCATCTTGGGTCAATCATTTCTTCCTCATCAGGTTCCGGACCATAACATTTCGTTTCAAAATCTTCCGGTTTTCCTTCAGAATCAAGATAATCCGGATGAATTTTTCGAACCGGTATTTCCAGCATGATCGTATCACGGACCTCTTTTTCAATATCCAGCACTAAATCTTCCGGTGGAATTTGCCGAACGGCACCTTTTTCTGTTTCAGTATCTTCGATGTCATCCGGTTCAAAAAGTACGTGATAAGAACCATTTAAATGCTTTGAAAATGGTTTTAATGATCGATCACAAATTAATTCTGTGTCCACATCAATTTCAAAATTAACTTCAATAAAATGATTGGTTCTAAGGAAGTTAATATGAACATCGCCCTTTTTCAGAGTAACTTCATCATCTAATTTGAGATCGCCTTCAGATAAAGATACAGTTCTTTCACTTTGTCCGTCGGGTATCTCTTGTAAATCAAATATTAATTTTGACGTTTCCACAATAGCTTTAAAAGATAGACAGAACTCTTTTTTTATGCAATTTAATTAAACAACCCGAATAACCTTTGCTCAATCAGCTCCAGGACTTTCCCCAGATCGTCCTGATTATTCACAAAATCCAGGTTATCGGTATCTATAATCAGCTTTTCCTGGTCATACCGATCAATCCAATCTTCATAAAGGCGGTTCAACCGTTCCAAATACTCAATTCGAATGGTGTTCTCATAATCCCGGCCCCGTTGTTGTATCTGCCGAACAAGGGTTGGTACTTCAGCACGAAGATAAATTAGCAGGTCAGGTGCCTGAAGATAATGTTCCATTTCATCGAAAAGAGCGCAGTAGTTTTTAAAATCCCGATCGCTCATCAAGCCCATTTCATGCAGGTTTTTCGCAAAAATTTCCACATCTTCGTAGATCGTTCGATCCTGTATAAGGCTTTTATCGAGTGCCATAAGCTTTTTTTGATGCTGAAACCGGCTGGACAAAAAGTAGATTTGAAGATTAAAGCTCCAGCGTCTCATATCCTCATAAAAATCTGACAGGTAGGGATTATCGTCTACGGATTCGTAATAGGTTTTCCATCCAAAGTTTTTGCCTAACAGCTCGGTCAGGGATGATTTTCCCGCACCGATATTTCCCGCAATAGCTATATATTTTTTTTCTTTTTGAGCCGGCATATTATCCATTTTTTCCTAATAACCTGTACATCGCTTTCTTATAACCTTCAACACCCGGCTGGTTAAACGGATTCACCTCAAGCATATAAACATACACAGCCGTAAAAAGCTCATAGAAATAGATCAGTTTGCCCAACTGCTGAGCATTCAGTTCTTCGATAATAATTTTCAAAACAGGAACACCTCCTTCAGTATGAGCTTCTACCGTTCCGCCGAGCGCGCTTTTATTAATCTCATGAAATGATTTGCCGGCAACATATCCAAGCTGATCAATATCTTCGCCCTTCGTTTCATTGACTGTAAAATTGGATATAGGTTTCTTTACCACCAGTATCGTTTCAATTAAATTTCGCTGACCTTCCTGAATGATCTGGCCGATACTGTGAAGATCTGTGGAATAACCAGCCATTGCCGGGAACATCCCCTTTCCCTCTTTACCTTCGCTCTCTCCAAGGAGTTGTTGAATCCAGGCTGTTATTCCTAATAGTTCCGGCTCAAATGATGTAATCACATCCAATGCGTAACCTTTTTTCAAGAATGAGTATCGAAGAGCGGCATATTCCAAAATAGTTTCCTGGCCTTCATTACAATCTTCATACTCAGAAACAGCCCCATAATAAAGTGTCTGAATATCGATACCGGCTACTGCAATAGGAAGCAAACCAACAGGTGTCAGAACGGAAAACCGTCCGCCAACATCATCCGGGATTATATATTTTTGATATCCCTCTTTTGCCACAATTTTATTCATAACACCGCCCTCTTTGCCTGTAGTGGCGATGATTCGGTCACTGGCATCCTCATACACTTCATGCATCCATGAGCGAATGGTCCGAAAGGCAAGAGCCGTTTCCAGCGTAGAACCCGACTTGGAAATCCCATTCAGGTAAACACTTTTCAGTTCTCCATCCTCATCAGGGGTTTTCAGATACTCCATCAACTGTTCCAGGTATTTACCGCTCATATGATGACCGGCATACAAAATTTCGGGACCGTTGTTTTTAAAATATGGACTCAGTGCTTTAATAATCGCCATTGCGCCGGTGTACGACCCGCCAATTCCACATACAATAAAAATATCAGCATCCTGCCGGATTCGTGCAGCATGGCTGGCAATCTCTTCTAATTCGGCATCATTGGGCTCATTCAAAATTCTCTGCCAACCAAGCCATTCGCTGCCCTGCCCGGTTTTATTTTCAACCTGTTTATAGCTTTTCTTTGCCAAATTTAATGCTTCGTCATACTCATCATCAGATAGAAAAGAGCGTGCACTTTTTACATCAGTAGTTATCATAGTATAGCCTCATTATCTCAATATTTTTGCGAGAGCAACCAAATCGTGATTGATCTCTTTTATCTTTCCAAAAGTATCCTTCAGTGGGGTCAATTTCACATTGTTATTTATAATTCCAACCATCACTTCACTCTCGCCGTTATGAATGGCCTGAACAGCTTCAAATCCCAGGCGAGTTGCAAGCACACGATCTCTTGCCGACGGGTTACCGCCACGCTGAACGTGACCCAGGATCGCAACTTTCATGTCATACTCTTCGAAATCCTTTTCCAGATCTTGCGATATTTTCAGAGCACCACCGGTCTGATCTCCTTCGGCAATAACCACAAGTGAGCTTCTTTTATGAAACTTTAAAACTTTTCTGAGGGATTCCTTAATCTCAGAAGTACTTGTAAGATACTCGGGCAGCACAATCATTTCAGCACCACTTGCAATTCCGGTTTCAAGTGCTATAAATCCGGCATCCCTTCCCATCACTTCAATAAAAAAGAGACGTTCATGAGCATCGGCAGTATCCCGGATTTTGTCTATAGCCTCCATTGCCGTGTTCAGAGCTGTATCATAACCAATCGTCTCATCTGTACCTATCAGATCATTGTCTATAGTTGCAGGAATGCCAACCGTATTTATACCATGTTCTTGTGCAAGGAGAGTTGCACCGCGGAAGGTTCCATCTCCTCCAATTACAATAAGCGCATCTACATTCTGTGCCCTCAGCTGATCGGCCGCTTTTTCTCTGCCTTTCTTTGTCCGGAATTCCTCAGACCTGGCAGATTTTAAAATGGTACCGCCCCTCTGAATTATACCTGAAACATCTGTATGTTGAAGGTCGGCAAACGAACCATCGATCAGCCCTTTGTAGCCGTGACGAATAGCGGTTACATCTACGTTAAAATGTGCTGCACCTCGAATGATTGCACGAATGGCTGCATTCATCCCGGGGGCATCCCCACCACTTGTGAGGGTGGCTATTTTTTTCAAAATGTAATTTCTGATTAAGCAATTTAAATTATTTCATGCAAAACTAATCAGCCCTAAAACTTTGCGCAAATAATTAATCACCATAATTTGTATTTTCAACGTTTAAAGTTTCAAACTGAACTGCATTAATGACACAAGAGGTATTGCCACATACCAAAGATATTCCTAAAAATAAAAGCTCACTAAAGGAAATAACTGAACCCGTACAGGAGCATCTTAGTATATTTCGTAGTTTTTTTAAAGACGAAATCAGCAGCGATGTTTTCTTGTTGGATCAAATCATACGTTATCTTCTGCGGCAGAAGGGCAAAGAGATTCGTCCCACTCTTGTTTTTATGACCGCCCGAATGTTTGGAACGGTGGACAAAAGAAGTTTTGTGGCTGCCACGATGATTGAGCTTCTTCACACCGCTACACTTATTCACGACGATGTGGTTGATGAGTCAGATAAACGGCGGGGTTTTTTAAGTATCAACAAAATCTGGCGGAACAAAGCAGGGGTTCTTTTGGGGGATTTTTTACTCTCAAAAGGATTACTCATTGCCCTCGATTATAAAGAATATCAGCTCCTCCATGTACTTTCTGATGCAGTTCGCGATATGAGCGAGGGAGAGCTCAGGCAGTTAAAAACCTCCAACCTCTTTAATATGACGGAGGATCGATATTTTCAGATTATCTCTGAAAAAACAGCAAGCCTTATTTCTGCTTGCTGCCAATGCGGGGCAATTGCCACCACCGATAATGAATCTACCATCGAGGGGATGAAAGAGGTGGGCATGAAAATCGGAATAGCGTTCCAGATTAAGGATGATCTTTTTGATTATGGAATTGCTGATGTTGGCAAACCAACACGCAACGACATCCAGGAAAGAAAAGTAACCCTGCCATTTATCTATGCGCTGGACAATGCGTCGAAAATGGAGCAGTTAAACGCGCGGCGTCTCATGAAAAAGCGTAAAAAAACACAAAAAGATATTGATAAGATTGTGCAGTTTGTTCATGAACATGACGGGTTGGCGCTTGCTGAATCGAAGATGGTAAACTATGCTAATAGTGCCCTCGATTTACTGCAGGAACTTCCCATAAAGAAAGGTTACGAAGACTTCAAAGCACTTGTTGAGTTCATCATCACAAGAAAGAAATAGCCAATCTGATGGTGCATATTTTTTTGTCTGATGTCCATTTGGGAGCCAATAATCCTGAGGAAACAGAGCAACTGGAACATGAACTTATCCGGCTTGTGGACTATTGTGAATCACAGAAAATACAGATTCATATATTGGGTGATTTTTTTGATTATTGGATGGAATTTCCAGACTACGTTCCAGAGTTAGGGCAAGATATTCTGAAGCGATTTGAAAGCTATAATCGTACAGTGAATAGTGCCACAACCTATATTACCGGGAATCACGACTACTGGACCGTTTCACATTTTGAGAAACTCGGCTTTAAAGTTGAGCATGAATATATGAACCTTGATCTGGGTGACAGGAAACTGTTTCTCTGCCATGGCGACGGACTCTCAGACGAAAAATTTCGTCTTCGCAGGCCATTGCTGCACAGATTTATTCGTCATCCTAAATTTGTTAGATTCTATAAATTCTTGTTACCCGGAAAAACCGGGCTACAATTAATGAAATCATTCTCATCATTTACCCGCGATGAAGATTTTATTGATACCGAACGCCTTAGCAACTGGGCAGAATTTATGTTCAAAAATTTTCCATTTGATGTGATTGTATCGGGGCACGATCACGTTCCGAGAGTGGAAACTTTTTCCCGGGGAACCTATATAAATACCGGTGCTTTCAACAAGTACAAAACCGTTTTAAAATATACCAAAGAGGCCATTGAACTCGTTAGATGGGACGATGGCGCAAACAAATTTCAACCATTTGAATATCAGTCTAAAGCAGGTCTGAATGGACAATAATAATAACATAGACATGGATCGGTATTTCAACGACCGGGAATACCGAAAACAGATCTCAGCCGAGAGAAAAAAGAAAAAAACTTTTCGGGGGCTATTCTCAAATAGAATCGTAAAGGCAGGGTTAGTAACACTTGCAATACTTTTAATAGCTCTCGGCGGATATGTGTACTACCTTTTCCAGGGACTTCCCTCCATCCAGGAGCTTGAAAATCCTAAAACAGCCATTGCTACAGAAGTACGAAGCCGAGATGGTGTAGTTCTTGACCGGTATTTCGTAGAGAACAGAACCTATGTTCCTATTGAAAAAATATCACCGAATGCTATCAATGCCCTCATCGCCACTGAAGATCACCGGTTTTTTAATCACTGGGGAGTTGATTTTCAAAGCCTGATGAGACTACCCTATTATTGGCTTCAACAACGATTTGAAGGGGGATCTACAATCAGCCAGCAGCTTGCACGAAATCTTTACAGGAAAATTGGGTTTGAAGTAACCGTTACCCGAAAGTTGCGCGAGATGATTACAGCCGTTCAGATCGAAAGTAATTACACCAAACGGGAAATCATTGAGATGTATCTGAACACTGTTGAATTTAGCAACAGTGCGTTTGGAATTGAATCGGCCGCACAAACCCATTATGGTAAACCAGCAAGTGATTTAACTCTGACTGAATCAGCCAATCTGATCGGGCAACTCAAAGCTGTATATGCCTATAACCCAAGACTTTTTCCTGAACGAGCCAAGTCTCGTCGAAATATTGTGTTGAACCAGATGCAAAAGCATGGATTTATCAGCCAGCAAGTGTTTGAGAATTTAAGTGAAGAACCGATTGCACTTAACTATCAACGGCCATCAAAAGCAGGACGAGAAAGCCGATATTTCGGTGAATATGTTCGCCTGAAAGTAGAAGATTGGGCCGAAGAAAATGGGTATGATCTTTATTCAGACGGCCTGGTGATATACACCACAATTGATTCGCGTCTTCAAAAACATGCTGAAGCGGCCGTACAGGAAAAAATCAAAGAGTTCCAGAAAACATTCGAGAACGAATGGACCTCCTACAATGGCGATTATATGGACGAACTTTGGGAAAAACATCCCTCCTTCTTAAAAAGTTTTATTCGGGAAACAGACCGATATAAAAATTCCTTCTCGAAACTCGAGACAAACCAGGAATCGGTTGTTTTTGATCACTTAATGGCCGACTCCTCTTTTGTGGATTCAGTAAAAAGGGTCAGAACGAAATTACAGGCAAGCTTCACAGCTATCCGTCCCGACAATGGGCACATTTTGGCCTGGGTTGGCGGTGCTGATTTTGGAACCGAACAGTACGATTATGTACATCAAGCCAAGCGACAGGCAGGTTCTACGTTCAAACCGTTTGTCTATGCCGTAGCCATAGATAACGGTTATATGCCCTATCACAAATTTTCTAAGTATCCCAGCAGTTACATACAGCCTAACGGACAGACATGGAATCCGAAAGATCCCTCCATACCATCCGGGCCACAAATGGTACCTCTGCGGGAAGCCCTGGCACGAAGTTTAAATAACGTTACGATACGACTTTTGCCAGAAATTGCCGGTGCTCCCGGAACAAACAGAACCCGTGATCTTGAACCGGCCGCCCGCATGATTCGTGATATGGCGAGCAACCTCGGTATAGATGTTAGTGATTTCCCACCCTACCCTTCCATTGCTCTTGGAACTGCGGAGGTTTCACTGCTTGAACTTGTGAGTGCTTACACGACTTTTGTGAATAAAGGTGTTCACATCGAACCGATTGCAATTACAAGAATTGAGGACAAAGAGGGAAATGTATTAGTTGAATATTTTCCAGAATACAGCCAGGAAGCCATCAGTCCGGAAACAGCTTACATGATGGTTGATATGATGCGCGGTGTGATTCGCGGCGGAGAGGATTATCACGGAACGGGCGTGCGTTTAAGAAATGTGTACAATGTTCAGCAGGATGTAGCCGGCAAAACCGGAACCACGCAAAACAGTGCCGATAACTGGTTTGTAGCCATGATGCCCCACATCGTCATGGGATCGTGGGTAGGCGGGGAAGATCGCCGAATACGATTCCCAACTGATGGTGGATACAGTATTGGTCAGGGTGCAAGAACGGCGTTACCCAATTGTGGGACAGTTCATCAATAACGTAACGGATGACCCCGAAGCTCCCTGGAGTTATGATGCGTTTGAACCCCCACCAGGTTTTGTGATGCCGGAAAATCCTGCAAATACCGATCAAAATCGTGAACGGGAACGTATTGGATGGTAGATTAATCAATCATTCAGAC
Organism: Balneolaceae bacterium; assembly: GCA_034521495.1. NCBI lineage: Bacteria > Pseudomonadati > Balneolota > Balneolia > Balneolales > Balneolaceae > Balneolaceae bacterium. The sequence goes on along the minus strand of JAXHMK010000021.1, from coordinate 153,942 downwards.
GATAATTCATTATTAATTGATCGGTATTCATTTTACTGATCTCTCCTTCTCCTGTGGACGGCCATTTTCCAAGTTCGGCAAAACCATCACCATCTACGAAAACCCGTCCTGTTCCACTGGGAATGAAAACCCCAATGCCTTGATCATCCACTACAATAATTCCTCCAAAGGCATCCCGGATCCCATTATCATCCATCGTTCCTGACAGGAAGTTTACAGAAACCACGGTATCCTGCTCTACGATATCCAGTTGCTTTCCAAATACAGAAAATTTCTTACCCTTACCTATTATAAATGAGTTTTCTCCAAGAAATGGATTTGAACCCAGTACAATCCTGTCAAAATCAACCGTTAAGTTTTTATTATCCTGGTTACTGAATCTGAATAGCGTATCCCGAAATCTTCCGCCGGGCTGAATTCCATCATTTGGAACGTTTGTGCTTTCCAAAATCGTCGGCTGCATCATTACAGTTGCCTGACCTATGGAGGAGCTTGATGTTAATAGTCGGGCTTCTACGTTCGGGGGATTTTTTCCTCTGTGGATCGGAAGACCCAAATCATTTTCAAGTACATTCAACAGATCATCTCCCAAAAGATCTCTGATTGGCTCGCTGATTCCATCTTCAAATTCAACGTTTACATTGTTGCCTGATTTACAAGAGACGAAAATAATGATGATGGAAAAACTCAGAAAAAAGATCTTGAATTTATTCATAGTAAAACACAAATAGTGACGATGATTGAATATTTACATTTAAAATACGTTTATTCCTTCTGTAAATGATAAACGAATTCTGCCGACATTAATTCTCAAACAACTTATTAATGATTTTAATTCTGTATAGAATTGCAAAGCAACATCATTTGCTTCCATAAGATAGTGTGAACAAAAACCTGTGTACCATTCATGAAGTTCTACAATTTTTACCTCTTTATTTTAGGATTTATAATCACATTTAACAGCATATTTGCTGCATCGACAGAAGCGAAACATACAAATCAAAGCACAGAATTTGATGACTCGCAGGTTCTTTGGTATGAGCAACCCGCTGCAGAGTGGATTGAAGCATTACCAATTGGAAACGGCCACTTCGGTGCAATGATATTTGGTGATCCAACCCATGAACGAATTCAACTGAATGAAGACAGTTTGTGGCCGGCTGATGACAATTGGGGACTTGCCGAAGGTGATCCTGAAGACCTCGAAAGGGTACGTCAATTTTTGATTGAGGGTAATAACGTTCAGGCAGATTCTCTGTTTGTAGAAAAATTTCTGAACAAAGGAGTGACACGATCCCATCAAACAATGGGCGACCTGTATATTGATTTTGATACAGAAAGCTATGAAAATTACAGACGATGGCTCAATCTGGAGAACGCCGTTTTTGAATCTGAATTCACAGTTAATGGTGATAAAATCCATCAGCGGGCAATCGCATCACATCCACATGATGGAATATTTATTGAATACTCTACCACCTCAGATGAGGGACTTTCTGCGACAATAACAATGAGCCGGCCGGATGATCAAGGCCATCAAACCGCTCACACATTTTTGGAAGAACAGGCATTGGTCATGCAGGGAGAGATCACACAGTATGGCGGAGAGTTTAAGGGACAGGAAAGGCCCATTACCCACGGAGTAAAATTTGATACCCGCCTGAAAGTTGATCACACCGGGGGCGAAGTACTTTACCACGACGATTCCATCGAGTTTAAATAACGTTCAAAGTGTAACGCTATACCTGGTTTCAAAAACTGATTTTTATTCAAAAAACTACCATCAGAAAAACAGATTTCATTTAAAAGAGGTTTCTGAAATATCGTTTGAGGAGTTGCTGAATGCCCACGTCACTGATTATCGAGAACTTTATGATCGGGTTGAACTTTCTATCGATCACAAAACCAAAAATCAGCCTACCGATCTACGCCTCCGGCAGGTGATTGAAGGAGGTCACGACATTGGCCTTGAGGAGATGCTTTTTAACTATGGGCGATATCTGTTGATTAGTTCATCACGCAAAGGAACCAACCCGGCAAATTTGCAGGGAATTTGGAATCGGCACATCGAGGCTCCGTGGAATGCAGATTATCATCTGAATATCAACTTGCAGATGAATTACTGGCCCGCAAATGTCACTAACTTGGATGAGTTAAATATGCCTCTTTTCGATTTTTTAGATCGACTCATTGAAAATGGTAAAGAAACAGCCCGAGTAAATTATGGCGCCAGCGGTTCCTTTTTACCGCACGCAACCGACCTTTGGGCACCGGCATGGCTTCGCTCAACAACGGCATACTGGGGCGCTTCATTTGGAGCGGGCGGATGGATGATGCAGCACTACTGGCAGCACTACCTGTTCACACAGGATGAGACTTTTTTACGTGAACGGGCCTTCCCGGCAATCCAGGAGGTTGCAAAATTTTACAGCGACTGGCTGATAGAAGATCCGAGAGACGGCTCTTTGGTTTCTGCCCCATCTTCCTCGCCTGAAAACCGTTTTATTACTGAGAGTGGTGAACCCGCAGCTCTCGTACTTGGTAGTGCGAAAGATCAACAAGTGATTAAAGAGGTCTTTACAAACTATTTAGCTGCTGCGAAAATATTGGAGATTGAAAATCCATGGATTACCAGAGTCAGAGATCAACTTAACCGATTGAGACCGGGTGTGCGACTGGGAAGCGACGGTAGAATTTTAGAATGGGATCGCGAATACCAAGAGTTTGAACCCGGTCACAGGCATATGTCTCATCTTTATGCGTTCCATCCGGGGAATCAGATCACCCATCAAAAAACTCCGGAGTTAATAGATGCTGCAAAAAAAACAATGCAATATCGGATGGAACATGGAGGCGGCCATACCGGATGGAGCCGGGCGTGGCTGATTAATCTCCAGGCTCGATTCCTGGATGGAGATCTCGCACATGAAAACATCATGCTTCTTCTTAAAAAATCGATGGCTGCAAATCTGTTTGATCTGCATCCGCCCTTTCAAATTGATGGAAACTTTGGACTTACCGCCGGAATTGCAGAAATGTTGCTCCAATCTCACGAAGAAGATTTGATCAGAATTCTTCCGGCTTTGCCTGATAAATGGGCTTCAGGTTCTGTATCCGGGCTAAAAGCCCGAGGCAACATCACGGCAGATATTGAATGGACAAAAGGTAGTGCAACAAGCGTAGTTCTCTACTCTCCTGTTGGACAAACGGTTGAAGTAATTGTAAACGGAGAAACGAAGCAGGTCAGCTTAGTTTCTGGTGAATCTGTTCATCTTTTATAGCAGAAAATGATTAAGGTGAGTAATTTACAGAAAGTAAAATTTGCTGTTCTTTTAGAATCAGTCTAAATAGATTTTCTTTACCTAATTTTTTTAAAAAACAGTTCTACTTTGCCCGTAAGAACTGCTATATTCCTGCCGCTACAACGTTGACATTCCAATTGTCTGGCGGTAATTTAGCAATCGTAAGAAATCTGCATATATGTTTGAGCAATATTTACCAATTTTTGTACTACTCGGCGTTGCATTCGTGTTGGCATTTGCCTTTATGGCGCTCTCCCGATTTCTCGGTCCGCACCGACCCAATTCTGTAAAACTTAAACCCTATGAGAGTGGGATGGATCCGGTTGGCCAGGCGAAAGACCGTTATTCAATTGCTTTCTATCTTGTAGCCATGGAGTTCATTGTTTTTGATCTTGAAGTTGTATTTGTTTATCCGTGGGCTGTTCGTTTTTTAGATTTGGGAACAGGAACGTTTGTAGCAATGACAGTATTTATTGTAATACTGTTTATAGGTCTGATTTATACTCTCAAGAAGGGTACATTAGACTGGGACATGAAAAATTTTAAATATGAGGCTTTGAAAAAGTAATATGGGAATAGAAAGCGCACTTGGAAAAGGCTATTTAACAACCCGAATGGATACGCTCGTAAACTGGGCAAGATCCAACGCGGCTTGGCCCATGCCGATGGGCCTGGCGTGTTGTGCCATCGAGATGATGGCCTTTGCTGGTCCACGATACGATGCAGCAAGATTCGGTTCAGAAGTAATGCGGTTCTCTCCGCGACAGGCCGATGTAATGATTGTTGCCGGTTGGTGTACATATAAAATGTCTCACGCTATCCGGAGGATTTGGGACCAGATGCCCGATCCGAAATGGTGTATCGCAATGGGAGCATGTGCATCCACGGGTGGCATGCACCGATGTTATGGAGTAGTTCAGGGTTGTGATAACTTCCTTCCTGTTGATGCTTACATATCCGGTTGCCCCCCACGCCCTGATGCCGTTCTTCACGCATTGATGAAAATACAGGACAAAATTAAAACAGAGCATTCTGTAATGCTCGATACCTGATTGATATATGAGCTTAGAATTATCAGAACATCTTCAATCAACCGTTGATTCTTTATCCGAAAACTTTTCTGATAAACTTGTAGACGTTTATCAATCTTCGGGTGATACATTTATTGTTGTAGATACCGACTCCATTCTTGAAATCAGTAAACATCTCAAAGAAAAATTAGATTACGTCTATTTAAGCGATGTTTTTGGCATTGACCGATATACATCAGAAGATCGATTTGAAGTTGTTTACAATCTAATTTCGCTCAAGCATCAACAAAGAGTTTTTGTAAAAGTGCGCTGCGAGGAAGAAAATCCGGAAGTAGATTCTGTTATTCCGGTCTGGAAAGCGGCAAACTGGTTTGAGCGAGAGGTATACGATATGTTTGGTGTCTATTTCAGAAATCACCCCGATCTGCGCAGAATTTTCATGCCGGAAGATTTTGATTACTTCCCATTGAGAAAAGAGTTTCCGCTTTTGGGAATTCCCGGCTCTATTGAATTACCGAGTACAACGCCCGATTCCGATTAAGCAGTCCACATATGAAATTAAAAGACATACAAAGCAAGGTACAACCCACATTTTTCAAGGAGCATCAGAGAAAACTCTACCAAAGCCTTGAAGATAAGCACACCACGATCGAGGAGATTGATGATGGTGATCCACTCTCCACCAAGATGGTTCTTAACATGGGACCACAGCATCCGGCTACGCATGGAGTTCTTCGATTGGTTCTGCAATTGGATGGCGAAACCATTGAAAAAACAAAAATTGATATTGGATATCTGCATCGTGGAGTTGAAAAAATTGCAGAGAATAAGACCTACCAGGAATTCATGCCTTACACAGACCGCATGGATTACCTGTCTCCTTACAGTAATAATGTGGCGCTTTGTACTGCCGTTGAAAAAATTGCAAATGTAGAAGTACCGGAACGGGCTCATTATATACGTATGATCGGTTGCGAACTCGCCCGAATTTCTTCTCACCTTCTCTGGCTTGGAACCATGGTGATGGATGCCGGAGCCGTCTCATTTTTCATCTGGACATTTAAGGAGAGGGAAAAAATTTATGATATCATGGACCGGATTGGCGGTCACCGTTTTACTATTTCTCATGCCCGGATTGGTGGTGTGGCAAATGATCTGACGAATGAAGCAACCGGTGCAATCAAAGAATTTATTCAAACCTTTCCGAAAGAGTTGAAAGACTATCACAAGCTTTTGGATCGGAATAGAATTTTTATTGAAAGAAATGAAGCCGTTGGTGTTTTAAAAACTGAAGATGCTATAGAATTAGGAGCTACAGGACCGGTTTTAAGGGCTTGTGGTTATCCGGTTGACACGAGAAAAATTTCTCCTTATGCACGGTATTCGGAAGTTGATTTTGACATACCAACGCGGCTTGAAGGCGATAACCTCGCACGATATTTTGTACGGATGGAGGAGATGCATGAAAGTGTAAGAATTATAGAGCAGTGTCTCGAAAAGATACCAAACGGCCCCATTCGAATGGACGACGCAAAAAAATCATATCCCTCTAAAGATGAAGTGTATTACTCTATGGAAGGTATGATTCACGATTTTATGATGACAGACACCGGTATTTGTCCACCTGAAGGTGCTGAAAGTTACCATGCTGTTGAATCTCCGAAAGGTGAACTTGGATATTATATTCAAAGTGATGGTACTGGCCATCCCTGGAGACTAAAGATTAACGCTCCTTCCTACACCAATCTGCAGGTTCTTGAAAATATTTTGGACGGAGAAATGGTGGCAGACACCGTTGTAATTATTGGTGGAATTGATCCTGTACTTGGAGAAGCTGACAAATAAGAATTATGGCATACGAATTCACAAAGGAAGACCTCGAAGAAATTGAACAACTCAAAACAAAGTACCCGGAAGTAAAACCGGTCACTTTACCAGCTCTCTGGATTGCTCAAAACCGTTTTGGTCATGTCAATCCCGAGGTGCAAAAACTGGTAGCTGAAACTCTTGACCTTCCTGAAGCACACGTTCATGGAGTTGCAACTTTCTACACTCAATATTATAAAGAGGAGAAAGGTAAATACGTATTAGATGTTTGTACTTGTCTGAGTTGCCAGCTTTGCGGCGGTTATGATATTCTGCACTATCTCGAGGATAAACTCGGCATTAAAAAAGGTGAAACAACCGAAGACGGAATGTTTACACTGAATGAAGTTGAATGCCTTGGTGCCTGTGGTTACGCTCCGATGTTACAGGTTACGAATGACAAGTATGTCAATCACCTTACCGAAGAAAAAGTAGATAAACTTGTTGAGTCTTTGAAAAATGGTGAGGAACCAGAGTATGAGAAAATCGGAATGCCACTGCGAAATAACATTAAATAGACTATGAGCACACCCGACTGGAAAGATTTTGAACCCGTCCTGATTCCTGACATTCCAGACCTGGATCAGATTGATAATTATGAAAAGAACGGCGGATATTCGGCCCTGAAATCTGTATTTACAGACGACGAAAAATGGCCGGATTCAAAAAGTGTAGTTAACGAAGTAAAAGAAGCAAATATCCGCGGGCGTGGTGGTGCTGGTTTTAATGCAGGTTTAAAATGGTCGTTTATGCCCCCGTCTGATGGCGGTGAAAGATATCTGGCATGTAATGGAGATGAATCTGAACCAGGTACGTTCAAAGACAGAAAGATTTTTGAATACAACCCTCATATTTTTATTGAGGGTGCCTTGATCGCGGCTTACGCAATGGAAGTCACCACGATCTATGTATATATACGTGGTGAATACAAATCCTACATCGATATAATTGAGGAGGCGATACAGGATGCATATGATGCCGGATATATCGGCAAAGATATTTTAGGATCCGGACGAGACATCGACTTTTATGTTCACTCCGGTGCTGGTGCGTATATCTGTGGTGAAGAGACATCCATGCTTGAATCCCTCGAAGGAAAACGTGGATACCCAAGAGTAAAGCCTCCCTTCCCTGCACAAAAAGGACTTTGGGGACGGCCAACAACCATTAATAATGTTGAGACACTGTCTCATGTACCCGGGGTAATCAACAACGGGGCGGACTGGTTCAAAAACATTGGTGCCGAGAATCATCCCGGACCGCTGCTTTACGGAATCTCAGGACATGTAAACCGTCCCGGCGTGTATGAATTGCCCTCCGGTGTTCCAATTCTTGATTTGATTCATGATGTGGCACAGGGCATAAAAGGCGGAAAGAAATTGAAAGCAGTGATTCCGGGCGGATCATCAACACCCATTTTACGAGCCGATCAACTTGACGGAATTACCATGGATAGCGACTCCCTCCGGGAAGTAGGTACCATGCTGGGGACAGCCGGAATGGTTGTGATGGATGAGGACACCGATATGGTGGACATGCTGTGGAGAATCGCCCATTTTTATCATCATGAATCCTGCGGACAATGTACACCATGCCGTGAGGGTACAGGTTGGCTTGAAAAAGTTTTGTTAAAAATTAAAAATGGTGAAGGTGAAGTAAAAGATTTAGATCTCTTACTTGATGTTACCACACAGATGGAAGGTCGTACAATTTGTGCCCTGGCTGATGCAGCCGCATGGCCCGTCCGGCACACCATCAACCGTTTCCGGGATGAGTTTGAAGCCCGCTGTAAGAAAAGCGTTCACGCTATCGCGTGATTGATGATTGCTGATTTGAGATTGTTGATTATTTTAGAATTGAATCAAATAATCACAAACCTCAATCATCATGAGAAAAGAAGAATTAATAAAACGAACAAAATTATTTGCCCATAGATGTGTAAAATTGGCTGTCGCTTTACCGAAGACTGCTTTAGGAAATCACATTAAAGGACAGTTAATACGATGTAGTACATCCGTTGCTGCAAATTATAGAGCTGCATGTCATGGACAAACGAAAGCAGTTTTTATACACAAGATCGGTATTGTCATAGAAGAAGCGGATGAATCTGAATTCTGGTTAGAATTTATTGTTGATGAAAAATTGAAATCTAAAAAATTAGTGGAACACTTAAGAAAAGAAGCTTATGAACTGACTTCAATTTTTATCAAATCCAGGATAACAGCCCAACAAAATTTATAGTTCTGTAATCAACATTCACCAATCACCAATTATCAATCCGAAGTCAATCAAAAATCAACAATCCAATAAAGATGCCCGAAATAGTCATTGACGGTCAGACATACGAATTTGAAGGAGAGCACAAGCTGCTCCAGTTTATTCAGGATCTCGGGAAAGAAGTACCCTTCTTCTGTTACCATCCGGCAATGTCCATCCCGGCAAACTGCCGCCAGTGTTTGGTGAAAGTTGGTCAGTATGTGAAGGACAAAGAGACCGGTGAGTATGAATTAGATGAAGATGGAAATAAGGAAATTCGGTGGTTCCCCAAACTTCAGACTTCCTGTAATTTCAGCATAGCTGATGATATGGTGGTACACACACAGGAAACCGACGACCTTGTAAAACGGGCACAAAAAGATAACCTGGAATTTATATTGATCAATCATCCACTGGATTGCCCGATTTGTGATCAGGCCGGTGAATGCCCGCTTCAAATCCAGACTTATAAATATGGTCCTGAAGGAAGCAGATTTGAAGTGAAGAAAGTACACAAACCGAAGCATGTACAGCTCGGCCCTCGGGTAACACTGGATGCAGAACGATGCATCAACTGTACCCGATGTACGCGATTTACCGAGGAGATCAGTAAGACAAACCAGTTAACAATCACCTCTCGCGGGGATAAGAATTACCCTACAACTGCACCCGGACGTACATTTGATGATCCATACTCATTAAATACCGTTGATATCTGTCCTGTTGGTGCACTTACCTCATCTGATTTTAGATTCAAAGCCCGGGTTTGGGAGATGAATCAAACTCCAAGTATAGATATTACGAATGGAAAAGGATCAAATATTGACCTTTGGACCCGCGATAATCTCATACTGAGAATAACACCACGACATAATGAAGAGGTAAATGATCACTGGATTCCCGATGAGGCTCGTGATGCTTACAAATTGTTTAATGAAAACAGGATCTCACGACCCATCCAAAAACTTGATGGAGAACAAATTCTGTCTTCCTGGAACAACGCAATTGCCACTTTCAATGAACAGGTAGCAGATACGGAAAATGATAAAATCTTGATTATTGGTAGTCCTCATGCTTCGGTTGAAGAGAATTACATCCTCAGCAAGTATGCGAACTTATCAGGTATCAATCAGCCCGTATTTACACCAAATACAGAAGATGGTAAAGGCGACGGATTTTTGATTACAGATGATCTTGCACCAAACACAACCGGCTGCAAGCTGCTGAATCTCAAAGAAGAGAATGCCTCAGACATTAAAAAATCAGTAAAAAATGCTGAACTGGTTATTGTTTTAAGTGATCATCTGCTGGATCGCGGGGTTCTCTCTGAAGAAGATTTTGACGATAAATTTGTGATCGTTTTTGCAACGAATCATTCCGATACAACTAAGGCCGCTGATCTTGTCGTGCCAATCACAACTGCTGCCGAACATGCAGCAAGTTATGTGAATATTGACGGCCGAATTCAGCGAACGTTCCCGGCAAAAGAGACAAAATACACCAACCGCCGGCTCGATCTCGAGATGTCTGAAGGCCGCCTGGACCGCTATGGAACAAGCTTTGATAACTGGCGAACAGAAGAGAATAAGATCGACTGTTTACCACTTTGGCGATTCATGGCTGAAGTAGCCGAGCAAAGCGGAATAGAAGTTGTATTTAATTCCGGACGCGAAATTCTGGAAGAGATAAGTGAATTAAATGAAGCATTTTCTGGCGTTGGCTATCCTGAAATGGATGAAAACGGTGGTATTCAATTAACCGCAGAAGAATCTAAAAAAACGAAAGCGTAAAATTCCCCCTTCGAAGGGGGAGAGAATCAACAAAGTTGATTCAGGGGGATGACCAATGGAATTTAAGACAATTATAAATTTAGAAATCAAACTAAATTACTAAAGATCATCCCCCATTGCCCCCTTCAAAGGGGGACATTCAACAATCATAAACTCAATTAAATTATTGGGATGGCAGAAGTTACATTAACATCTTTCATAGTACTGGGCGTGGCACTATTCATGCTCTTAAACTCTGCAGCAATTGCAGTATATGCTGAACGCAGAGTTGCAGCCTTTATTCAAAACCGTATGGGACCTAACAGGGTTGGTCCGGCAGGTTTACTTCAGCCCATAGCGGATGTTTTAAAACTACTTTTAAAAGAGGATGTTACACCTACAGAAGGCAACAAGTTTATCCACACAGTTGCCCCGATGATACCTGTAATAACCGCATTGATGACGGTAGCCGTAATTCCATTTGGCGAAGGACTTTACGCAACAAACATCAATGCAAGTGTACTTTATCTTCTTGCTGTAGCCTCTCTTGGTGTTTATGGGGTTACGCTTGCAGGCTGGTCATCCAATAGTAAATATTCTCTTCTTGGAGGTTTACGGGCGGCAGCTCAAATGATCAGTTATGAATTACCACTTGGAATGGCAGTTGCATCTGTTGTAATCTTTGTTGGTTCTCTTCGCGTAGTTGATATTGCCGCCTACCAGGAAACCTGGTGGTTCGTATTTCTGAACCCGCTGGGTGCAATTATTTTTATTATTGCTGCTTTTGCTGAAAGTAACCGAACGCCTTTCGATCTGGTTGAGGCGGAACAGGAACTTGTCGGCGGATTCCACACAGAGTACAGCTCCATGAAATTCGGAATGTTTTTTCTCGCTGAGTATATGCACGTTGTGATCAACTCCATGCTGATGACCACCTTCTTCTTTGGCGCTTACCATCTTCCTTTTGCCGGTTACTGGCTCCCTGAACTCTCACCTCTTGTTAAAGGTATTCTCGATGTATCGGTCTTCACGATTAAAACCGGGTTTTTCATATTCCTGTTTATCTGGGTACGATGGACCATTCCACGATTCAAATATAACCAGGTGATGAAACTGGGCTGGTCTCGATTACTGCCGCTGAGTATTCTCAACTTTATAGTGATTGCAGGTATATTATTCTTGATTTACGGATAATTGGATCTTGTTATCAAACCCGGTACTTCTCATAGAATGATTTGTATCCCATCAGCCGGGCCAGCGGAATGAGTAGAAAATTGAGCGTCTTCTGAAGCCAAATGGGTCTTCGCCGAGGTAGGAATCAAAATACTGGTTAGACAGCGCCATCTGGAAAATCATTCTCGGTGGCTCTCCATTCCTTTCGTTCTCGTCCATATAGCCGTATATCTGAATAAGATACACGACAAATTGCGCCGGCAGATCACCTCACATACAACGGGCTCATCGGTCGGGTTGTAAGGTTTGTGAGGAACGCCCAGCGGTATGGTGAATTCATTCCTCTAATCACCCAACGGTATTTTCAAAGAAACAGCAGGCTTCACCGACCATTCATCTACATCACTTTGTGCAGGTGCAACTCCTAACCCCAAATGAACCGGTCCTCGCTCCCAGTCGTCAATTTTTATAAAAAATCCCGACACTATCCCGGCTACACTCCCTGCCAACAGCCCCATAGTACCGCCTGATACAAATGCATCTCCATTGCTTCTCGTTCTCGTAGCCGAACAATTATTTTCGGTGGGTCTGCAAGGATCGTTGATAATCGCTGATATTACTCCGAACAATACGGTACCGGTCACTGCCCCGATTAATAATCCTTCACCAATCACTCTCTTTTTTCCAGTAGATACCTCTAAATTTTGTATCAAAGAATCAGATATATATATCAGTGAATCTTTGTTGGAAAGTACCAATACGGATCCGGACATCTCGGAAATGGTACCTTTTATTCTCTCCATCGGATCAACAAAAGGTGCTGTAACCCGTACGCGGTCTCCAATCTCCACGCGATTCACCTGGGCTTTTGCCGGTATAGCCAGATAAATCGAGAGCATAAAAACCAAACCTGAGAAAAGGAAAAATTTTAAGCTGCTTCGCTTTTTTATGATTGTTTTTAATGGGAAAATCATACGCCAACGTCTGAAATTCTACATGATTACAATTTATATAACTCAAAAGGAAATGCTGAAATTCCTTTGAAGCGAAAAAGTGAAAAATTTTAGAGGTCTTTGAAATACCGGGCATATTGAGTTACTCTAACGTATCAAGAAATGATTGAATTATCTCAAAAAACTGATTTGGTTGCTCGATAAATGGAAAGTGACCTGAATTTTGAATGACTGACAATTGAGAATTTGGAAAAGTCGAATTCAGGTTTTTACCACTAATGTCAACTGCAGGTTCATTACTTCCATACACTAATAGTGTTGGTATGTCCAGTGAATCTAATTCCGCATACAGATTATAGTTCGAGAGTTCTGCCATTAAATATCCAAATCGCTGGCTGCGAATCATATAATCTTCCGGGATGTAAAAATCCAGGCTATCAGTCAGCGAAGGATCTTTAAATTGATTTCGAAATGACAGAACCAGCAGTTGCTCGATAGCTTCGGGCGGATTGGTTTGAAAGAGCTCCGAACTCATAATCTCACTACGCCTAAGACTGTCTTCTGCCGATGTTCTCCGGGCAACTATTTGCGATTCCTTCCGCCAGTCTTCCGTGTTCGCCGGCATCGTGTTCAACAAAATCAGGGAATTCAGGTTTGATGGATATTTGATTGCATACTTCATCGCCAGCAAGCCGCCCCAGGAATGTGCCATCAGGTGCACCTTTTCATAGTTGAACTCTTGCCGAAGGGCTTCGATATCCTCCACAAAATTGTCCAGTGTTATGTCGGTACTGTCCACATCCGCGGATGATCTGCCGCTCAGCCGTTGATCAAAATAGAGAAGCTCGTAATGTTCGGAAAGCGGTTCAAAAGAACGTTCAAGATATCCATGATCCAACACCGGTCCGCCGTGAACAACGATAATCGGCTCTCCCTCTCCCACCTTGTTGTAGTAAATTTCCGTCCCGTTGATGGATACCGTTCCTTCTTCAACTTGCAGATTGGACTGAGTTTCTGCTTCACCACATGATTGCAGAAACGGAAGAATACAAATTACAATGACAATAAATTGCCGCAATGATTTATGTAGCATTTTTAGACTGTTTTTCTGATGAGAAGCGGAGCTTCAGAGCCGTGTGTTCCGAAAGAGACTTTCGGAACAAGTAAAAACGTATTGAGAAAAGCCTCACTTTTTCTTCTCTGGATTAGAACCCATCACCATTTTATCCAATGACAAGCCCTCCATTAATGCATCGTAATTGGTGATATCTTTGGGCAGGATAATATCGTTCTCATCCCTGCCGAGGCCTTCCAAAACGTCAAGATACTTCTCAGCAAGTTGTAGCTGCATCGCTTCTTTTCCTTTGTCTTGAGAAAGTGCATCGGCAATCTGTTCAATGGAACTTGCCGTGGCTTCAGCAATCGCTTCAATCTCCTGCGCTGTACCTTCAGCTTCGTTGATTCGCCGCTGCATAGCTGCCTCTGAGATGTTGATAATCTCCGTACGCATCCCCTCTGCATCATTAATTTTTGAACCTTTCACTCCTTCCGATTTTGCAATCACAGCCCGGCGATCTCGCTCCGCCGTCATCTGCCGTTCCATCGCGTTTTGTACCGTTCGGGGAGTCATGATATTCTTAATTTCATACCGGTGGACTTTAATTCCCCACGGGCGCTCCATTTCGCTGAGCACCTCCACTACTTCCTTACTCATTTTGGCCCGTTCTTCAAAGGTTTCATCCAGATCCATCACACCGATTACGGACCGGGTTGTAGTCTGCGCAAGCTGAACGGCCGCATACCGATAATCGGTTACGCCGTAACTGGCATTGACCGGGTCCATCACACTGATGTAGATCACACCATCCACTTCCACCTTTACATTATCTTTGGTGAAACACTCCTGCGGTTCCACCTCAATGGTTTCCTCTCTCAAATCCTGCTTGTACACCACCTTATCAATAAAGGGCACAAGAGCATGAAAGCCGGCTCCGAGCGTTTTATGATAATTACCAAGCCGCTCTACGATAAAATTGAATTGGTTGGGCACCAGGCGTATCGCCCGAACAAATTGAAACATCACATAGACAGAAAAAAGCGCCAACAATACCTGGCTGATTGAATTTAGAATCTGCATAATTATTTCCCTCCCTTAGAATTTGTTGACGATTTTGTGTGATCACTTACCTTGCTTACCCCTTCAAAAAATGTTTTCAGGTTGGCTGTTTCCGTTGGCAAAACTGAAACATTTGTATTTTTGATGATCTTGCCAAACTGGTTGATGTACTGTTCCACGAGTTTTGTTTTAACCGCAATATCTCCGCCGGGCCGCTGGATAGCTTCAGCCACTCGCCGAATACCTTTCGCAGTTGCTGTGGCAATCAATTCAATCTCTTTGGCACGGCCTTTGGCCTCATTAATTCTGCGCTGTCGTTCCGCTTCAGAAACCAATACCTGGCTGGTCTGCTCTCCTTCCGATTCATTGATACGCGCCTGCCGGTGACCCTCGGAATGAGTAATCTCAGCCCGTTTTTCCCTTTCGGCCTCCATCTGTTTCTCCATTGTATCCACAATCTCTTCCGAAGGACGAATATTTTTAATTTCATATCGCATCACTTTTATTCCCCAGGGGTCGGCCGCCTTATCGATCTCCCGGACAATATTTTCATTCATCATTTCGCGTTCTGAAAAGGTATCATCCAGTGTAATTTTCCCGATCTCACTCCGCATGGTTGTCTGAGCCAGGTTTACTGCGGCGGAGTGATAATTTGCGATCCCATAGCTGGCTTTATACGAATCCATCACTTTCAGATACACGAGCCCGTCCACCGTTACTTCTATATTATCTTTTGTGATACAGGTCTGGCTGGGAACATCAATCACCTGCTCGCGCATCTCCTGGCTATAGGCGGGACGATCCACAAATGGGATCAAAAAATGAAAGCCCGGTGTAAGTGTTTTCTTGTATTTACCAAGTCTCTCCTGAATCACCTCTTCCCGGAACTCCACAATCTGGAACAACCGGGTTAAGATTATATACATGATTACAATAATCACTAATAGTACTGTCCACATATTAATTCCTGTTTTTATCTTTGAGTTGAGTTTTTTGGGGATCAATCGAATCCACCGGTTCCACAATCCACGTTGTATTTTCTCTGTATTTGATGCGCACCTGCGTTCCGGCAGGAATTTTTCCTTCCATCGAACGTGCCTGCCACGAAATTCCCTGGTAACGGATTCGTCCGCTGTTATCAAATTCGTTAATCGGTTCCAAAGCCTCTACAATCTGTCCCATCGCTTCGTAATCTTCATCAGCAAATTTGGAGAAGGTTTCTCCCGGAAAATACTTTTTAATGAACGGGCGAATGAGAATAGTCAACGCCATGGACGAGAAGAGCCATGTAAATGTGGCGGTAAATGGATCTTCCAAAAATCCAAGATATCGAAAAATGCCGACTGCCAGTCCGCTGAATCCAAGGATAAATGTTACACCCCCCGGAATTAACGCCTCCAACAGCATAAGCACCACTCCGCCAACTAAAAAAATCCACGTAATCAAGTCTGCATCCATACGCTCATCTCTAATTTTTCTTTCTGGCTGATAGATACTGAATTGAAAGCAAAAAATCTCAATTTGTTGGCATTAAATTTGTACAATTAGGGTTTGATGAGTGAGAAGGCAAAACGCAAAAGTGAAAAGTAATGGCGCAAGCGTCCTCGCTTGTGTCATCAAAAACGCAGGGCACAAACGAGACGTTTGCGCCAGCCGAATTCCGGATCAGGGGGTCGAAATGAGTTTTTGCCCTCTCCCCTTTGCCCCTCTCCCGCGGGAGAGGGGTTGGGGTGAGGGAGACAATTTCTGATAATTTAATAATAGATTCAGTCATTCTGCGCTTGACTCAGAATCCCCAAATATTCTTTCGATTGGAGATTCCGGCTCAGGGGCTGGAATGACTTTAACAATTATATAATGCCAGAAAAGCAGGTGTGGGTCTTGCGACGGGAACACCCCTCCCCCGATAAATCGGGGACTCCCCTCAAGGGGAGATTTTAATCCTTAATAAGTATTCAATGCCAGAAGAAGAAAAACAGCAGCGATCCATCAAGTCTCTTTGGACGACTCTGATGGAAATATTTGAACTCAGCAAGCCGTATCGACTTCGGTTTTATGCGGCTACTGTAGCTACGATTATTGCATCCGGAATTTGGCTGACGGTTCCACTGGGATTACGTGAACTGCTGGATGCCGTTTTTGAAACGGGTGATGCCGGCCTGCTGAATATGCTCGCTATCGGGTTATTTGTACTGTTTATTTTACAGGCTGTATTCTCATTCGCCGGGAATTACCACCTGGAGTGGGTGGGTGAACGGGTGATTACCGACCTTCGAAAGAAACTCTATCAACACCTGCACCGATTAGGATTTCGATTTTTTGCCGAGCGAAGATTAGGAGAGATCACATCACGCCTTACGAATGATGTTGGATCGATACGGACCGCGCTGACAGATTCACTCCCGCAACTGCTTACCATCTCATTTTCCCTGATTGGTTCCGTTTCATTAATGGTCATGCTGAACTGGCGGCTGAGTTCCGTCATATTCCTGACGGTTCCTGTTGTAACTATCGCCACAAGATATTTTGGAAAGAAAATTCGAGAGCTCTCGCGTGGCATCCAGGATGAACTGGCCGACTCCACCGCTGTTGCTGAAGATGCCCTCGGGGCGGTTCGTCTTGTAAAAGCATTTGTACGTGAAGACTATGAGGTAGACAGGTATCAGAATGCAGTAGAAAAACTTTTCAAAACAGCCCGGCGCAAAGTAGTCCTCACACAGCTTTTTTGGTCGGGTGTGGGAATTATGTTTATGACAACATTGGTCATCATCTTCTGGTATGGCGGACAAGAGGTTCTTGCCGGTCGCTTAACCGCGGGTGACCTCGTGGCTTTTATCATTTATGCACTCAATATTTCGAGGTCTATTAACCAGTCCTCGCGACTTTATACTGCCGTAAACTCCGCAGCCGGTGCTTCTGAACGGATTTTTGAGCTCTTGGATGAAACACCCGAAATCGAAGATTCACCTGATGCCAAGCCACTCAAAAATGTAAAGGGGAAGGTGACTCTGGAAAATCTACGATTTGCTTATGAAGATGGACGAGATGTTCTGAAAGGAATTTCGTTTGAAGGAAAAGCGGGGGAAACAATTGCTCTCGTCGGACCCAGCGGCGCGGGAAAAACAACGCTATTGAATTTACTGCCTCGATTTTATGATCCACAAGAGGGTTCTATTTTTATTGACGGACAGGATATTCGAAACCTGAAAGTAAAATCACTCCGCGAGAAAATATCCATCGTACCACAAGAGATTCACCTGTTCGGAACCAGCATCAAAGACAATATTCTGTATGGAAAACTGGATGCCACGGATGAGGAGGTAGTAAAAGCCGCAAAAGATGCCAATGCCCATGAATTTATCCTGGAATCCGAAAATGGATATGACTCCATGATCGGTGAACGGGGTGTAAAATTGAGCGGCGGCCAGCGACAACGGCTGGCCATTGCCCGTGCCATCCTTAAAAATCCCAAGATTCTATTACTGGATGAAGCCACCTCCTCCCTCGATTCCGAATCAGAAGCCCAGGTACAGGAAGCACTCTATCGGCTGATGCAAAATCGTACTACGTTTGTCATTGCACATCGTCTCTCCACCGTACAGCATGCAGATCGAATCCTTGTACTCGATGAAGGCAAAATTGTGGAAGAGGGAACTCACCTCGAATTGATCGAACAGAAAGGATTGTACAGCCATCTCTATGAACTGCAATTCCGCGATCTGGATGAGGATAGTCAGTTGAATATGAGATTTTAGCAGATGGTCGCAGAGATATTGAGGGGTTGAGCAGATCAATACGGAAGACCGATAACCTGGAAAGTGGCTATGGATAATGAGTGCATCAGTTGAAAACGAGAGGGAAAGTTATTCAGATAACGACATTGCGCATAACCGGCAGGCGCCAGAATGTCGAATTAGTTTTAAAACGAAATATTAACTAATAAGTGGAAGCGAGGCAAGGAGATGGCGAGGCCTGTCCGAGTTAATGCGCTTGATATTTTAAACAGTTTTATTGATTACCTCTACCTGCTTCAACGCCTTGCTGAAATGCTTCAGAAAGAGCTGCCATATCTATAAACACAATCCAGAGTACAAGTAGAACAATACTAAAAATAATCATTTTGAATTGATGTTTTTTGAACTTTTTGAAAAAGCTCATACCAAATAGGGCAATACCACCGAAAAGACATAGGTCTACGAGAAGACCACCTATAAATTCTAACATGATGAAATTTTTAATTTAAAGTTTAAAAATATAACGACTCAGCGCATAACGGGCGCGGAGATTATGAGTTAATTAACGGCTAAAAATTCAAAACAAGCAACTCTGTAAATCGAAGCCACGTCCGCGTCCCAGTTAATGCGATTAGGTTTCTTTCTTTTCCCTTTATTCAAATTTGGCTGGCACTATTTTCGGCTCCGAAATAGCTTTTTCATTTTTTGCATCTAATAATTTAGTTAGAATTTCTCTTGCCTCAAGGCCATTTACTCCACGTTCTAATTCTGCAGACGCTCTCATTACGTAAACTATATCTAAATCAGGAATAACAACAATGAGTTGACTACCACTACCGGATGCAAAAAAAGTTTTATGTCCCAGAATTGATTGTCCATAAATCCACCATAAATAACCATAAGAATAATCCTGACCATAGGGCACAGTCATTTTCGGAGAGATGCTCGTTTGAATCCATTTTTTTGGAATCAGCTGTTTATTTTCCCAAACGCCGTTTTGTTCGTATAAAAGACCAAACCTTGCGAGATCTCTAGCAGACATTCGTATCGTATAAGCTGGATGCTGTGAACGTTCTGGTTGAAAATGGTAAGCTCCCCAACCGCTATTATAATCCTGCATTTGGATAGGATTGGCAATAAGTTCTTCAAAAACTTGAAATATTTTTTTATTGGTTAACTTTTCAAAAATGACTCCCAATACATTAAAATCCCAGTTGTTGTAGTACCACCTTTCACCAGGTTTGAAACTGCCCCGATCTGGTTTTTGCATACCCGGTGGTTCAAATGCAGCAGGGTGATAAACACCGGAACTTGTTGTAAGTAGATCAGCTATTGTTGCTGATTTTTCCTTCTTGGTTAGACCTTGCTTATCATCAATTCCTAACTCAGCAAGAGTCATAGTCGTGTCAATGATCCCTTTTTCAATATAGATTCCATATAAGGCATTGAGCAAGCTTTTGCGAATAGAAAAAATGGGTGCTAATCCCGTGTTGTCTCCCCATTTAGTTACAATTGCCCCATCTTCAATGAGCATAACTGCTTTAGCTCCAAGAGAATCTGCAAAATTTTTTGCTTCTGTAATTCCATTTGATGACCAGCCAACTTGTTGTGGAGATGAATATTGATACCAAGTTGTATCTGGGAAAGACTTGTTATTTTTTGATTGGCCAAAACAATTGGTCGACAATGCCAAAATCAAAGGAAACAATAAAAACTTGATGATTAATTTCATAAGATAAAGCGATTGAATTTTTAATGCTCTTAAGAAAGAAGCCTAACGGTTCGATGGCTAAGCGGCGAGGCGATTAATTTTCCAAAGTCTCGAACTGAAAACTCGTCCGCTTGAGCCACATTGTTAACCTACTTTATCGCTGATTTCAACAATATTCTCGCCACTTTCCAACAGCTCTTTTGTTTTAAGTAGTGCTGTTGATAAAATATCTCTCATCCTGGCGTTTGAAGTGTTGCCGCATGTAATCCAAATAAGCTTTGGCGGTGTTCCCCTTTGTTCAATGAGCTGGATAAAATCATCATCTTTACTCATAACAACCGCACCCGCTTTCTTTGCCGATTCAAATATTTCAGAATCAGTCGCGTCTCTAAGCCCCAAAGCTCGTACAGATTCTGCTTCGATATCATCAAATGTGCGATTGATCCACGCGGCAATAGAAGGAGAGAGTTGTGCATCAACCCAAATTTTCATGCCGCGACTACCGGGTGATCAATTTTACCACGGGCATATTTGATAGAAGCTTCAATATCTTCCTTTTCTAAATCAGGCAACTCTTCCAAAATCTGATCGTGGCTAAGACCGACTGCAAGCAGATCCAATACATCCACAACCCGGATTCTCATTCCTCTAATGCAGGGTCTGCCGCCACATTGGTCCGGATTAGTCGTTATGCGTTGTTTCCAATCTTTCATTTTGGTAAAAATTTTGTTGCTGATTACTATAAATCTACTTAAAACAAGGCAAATATCATAGATTGAGGAAAAGGAGGTTAACGGCTTAGCAAATAAGCGGCGCTGCTAAGCGCTTGAATGTAGGTAACCTAAACGCAAAGGTGTCCGCTTGATTTGCATGGTTATATGGCACTACATGATAGGATCGATAACAAGAATTTTACTTAGCATCTATTTTCCTGACACAATTCTTCTCGAAACTTCTGCAATGGTTCGCAATGATCTTTGACAGTACAGCTAACAAAATCTCCATTTGAACTGAACTCTATATCACAGCAAATAGTAAATAGTTCATGTAGTTTTTCTCGTGCTCTCTTGATGCGCATTTTAGTAGCCGAGAGCCCAATGTTTAACTTCTCTGCAATTTCTTTTTGAGGAAGCTCTTTAATATCACTCATCAGTAATGGACGGCTATATTTATCTGGCAGTAACTTAATCATTGGTATAAGAAAATCAACTTCAGATAGTGGAGGTGCCTCTAATGTGGTTGAATTTGTCGAAAAATTGCTACGAATGTCATTAACAGGGTTTTTATTTTTATCGCGATAGTAGTCGGCCACTACATGACGGGTTGTTTGGAAAAGCCAAGCCTTTACGTTCTGGATTTTTCGATCCTCATCATCTGCTTTAGCCAGTCGATACATGACTTCCTGTGTCAAATCTTTAGCAATATGGGGATCGCCTACTTTTTTCGATATATAATTATTCAAGTAAGAATAAAATTCCTGAGCCGTGCTACTGATATCCAATGAGTGATCATCCATGACTAAAAATTACTTAGTTCAAATATCAACTTAAAAACGCCGGCGGAAGGAAACATACCAACTGCGACGTAAACTAAATAGTTTATAAATTCTTTTTCCATAATCTACAACCTGTTGGCAACGGAATTTTCGTCGTTAGGAAACATTTTCAAATTCCTCTTTTATTTCTTTAACGGTTGCTCTGGCCGTTTTCCCTACGCCGTAGATAGTTGCAGAGGCAAAACCTGTCCAATTTCCATAGCCTACTAACCAAAGGTTTGGTTCTTTTAGAGAGCGTGTGTTTTCGGTTTTAATGTGGTTGCTTTCCATAATATTTATGGGTTGCAAATGATGAATATTTGGTCTAAAACCGGTACACCAAATTACCGCATCTAAGCCTTCCTTTTCTCCGTTTTGCCATACAACCCCATTTTCGTAAAAAGAATCGAATGGTCTTACAGCGTCATAAATATCTCTTTTTAAACCGTCCTTTACGCTTTCAACCTGCACTATATTACTCAATGAAACTTCCTGCTTATAGGTTTGCGTATCATTCTTAAGGTATCTGGCATTGGCTTGCTTAAACAAGTAACGTCCATCTATTTCTTCCGGAAGAAATTCGGGTGGTTCTTTCGTTACCCATTTAGTCTTGGCTACTTTAGAGACTTCTGCTAATATTTGGGCTCCGGAGTTGCCCCCTCCTACAACAAGTACTTTTTTACCTTTGAAATCATTTGGATTTCTATAGGTCACTGAATGTATTTGCATACCTTTAAAATCATTGCGATTTGGATAGTCGGGTATAAATGGATTTTTTGCCGTTCCCGTGGCACTTACCAGTGTTTTGGTACAAAGATCGCCCTCACTGGTTTCAATTTTAAAAAGTCCATTTTCTTTTTCTACCCGACTGACATAGGTATTTCTTTGAACAGGAAAATCGTAACGTTCTTGATATGCCTTCAGATAGTCAATAAACTCATTTTTGGTTGGGTATTCATTTTCACTTTTTGGCATCTGCCAACCCGGTAAGGAGCTATATTCAGATGGTGAAAATAATTTTAAACTGTCCCAGGTTTCCAACCAGGAACCTCCGGCTTCTTTGTGATCATCCAAAATAAGATATTCTAAATCACTCCTTCGTAAAAAATAAGCAACAGATAAACCCGCTTGCCCACCACCTATTATGATGGTATCATAAATCTTCATAAACTTTTTTTACTCACATTACAAGGTTAAATAAATAACCTGACAAGATCATTCCTATTCCGATGGTGGTAAAAAATGAAATAATTAATTTTTTCTTCATCACTTTTTTTAATAAAAGAGCTTCTGGAAGTGACAGGCCTATGGAAGCCATCATAAAAGCAATTGCAGTACCAAGGGGAACTCCTTTGCCAATCAGGGATTCTATAATCGGCAGAATCCCGACCGCATCAATATACAGCGGAATAGCAAGAACAACCGCAATGGGAACTGCTAAAGGATTACTTTCTGAAATATATTCTTCAAAAAAGGATTGCGGAACATAGCCATGAATAAACGCTCCGATAGCGATTCCAACAAAAATATAGGGCATTAAATTTTTTGTTGTCTGTAAGGCTTCTGCATTTATTTCAGGTATCCGTTGAAGAAATGATCGCTCATCTTCTTTAACCCGGGTGTTACTTTTATCTAAATCCTGCAACCAATCGGCTACATATTTAGCCATACCCAGCTTTTCTAATATAATACCGCCAAATATGCCCAATAAAATTCCTGAAATAATATAGATGACCGTAATTTTCCAGCCATAAGTCACCCAAAATAATGCAATTGCTATTTCATTAACCAAAGGAGAAGTAATTAAAAATGAGAGAGCTATACCCAGCGGTATTTTTGCTTGCATCATGCCCACGAATAATGGAATAGAAGAACAGGAGCAGAAAGGAGTAATAGCACCTAATGCGGAGGCCATAATATTTCCCAACCCCGTTGTTTTATACTTTTCAAGATATTTCCTGATTTTATCCATTGGCAAATAGCTGGTTACAATACCCATAATGTATGTAACCAAAATTACCAGCACAGATATCAAAATAAATGTAGTGATAAAGTATTGCAGGGCTGTACTAAACAGCCCTGCTTTTTCCAACTCGAGCAAATTATAGACAATATAATCTGCAAAACTCGAAAAGAGATTAGTCAATTGTTCCATTGTTGACGTGCTCAATTATTGATTCAAAATTGACAATATTTCTTTATCAGTCGACAGCTTTCTATAGTCGTAAACCTCTCCTCCTGCTACCAGCGAGGGAAAGGTTGTAGTACCGTATTTAGCTGTTTCTTGTATGTCTGATAATTCTTCAATCGATATTTCTATACTATTTTCAGCAGCAATTTTTTTGATTCGTTCTTTAATAGGTGAGCCGCTTGCGCAGCAAGACGAGTGTAATATTTTGATGTCAGTACTCATAATAAGTTGGTATATGTGATTAAAGTTTAGAATGTCGTTGTGGTATTGTAGTCGGAGAAATAGCTAAAAAGTCACAAAAAACTTTAAAGCATCAACTTTCAGGAAAGCTAAAAGCGTCTATAATTCTAAGAAATGGACTAGACTTGATACAGAATAGTTTTTGATCGTAATGAAATGTCTACTCGCTAAAGTTTAAAATTACTTAAAAGTCTTATATTGAAGAGCACGGCTTCTTAAGTTCTCTAATATTTTAGCATGCCGTGTTCAAGCCATATCGACATTGCGCATAACCGGCAGGCGCCGAGTGTCGAATTCGTTTTAAAACGAAAGATTAACTAATAAATGAAAGGGAGGCAAGGGGATGGCGAGGCCTGTCCGCGTTAATGCGCTTGATATTGTTCATGGCCTCCTCCGAGGCTTACATTATGTTCTTACCTATAACTTATTCAAGTACATTATGTTCTTACCTATAACTTATTCAAGGAGGAAAAACCATGAACGTTTATACCGGTATCCATTCATATTACTACGGAATTGACCTACACGCAAGGTTTATGTACATCTGTATCCTGGACAGCGAAGGCAGCGTTGTCTATCACAAGAACCGTCCGTGCACTCCGGAAGCTTTTTTAGAAGCCGTTGCCGAGTTTCGGGATGGTCTTGTCGTTGGTGTTGAGTGCATTTTCTGTTGGTATTGGATTGCAGATCTATGTGAGCAAGAGGGCATTGACTTTATCCTGGGTCACGCCCTGTATATGAAGGCCATTCACGGAGTCAAAACCAAGAACGACCGCATCGACTCGCTGAAGATCGCCCGGCTGATACGGGGCGGGAACTTTCCGGTGGCTTATGTCTATCCGCCTCAGATGCGGGCGACCCGGGATTTGATGCGACGGCGCAATCATTTTGTCCGCAAACGGGCGGAGCTGTTGGGGCATATTCAAAATACAACGAGCCAGTACAATTTGCCGTCGTTGGGGACACTCTCGCGCCCACATCATCGCCGGGATAAAGATATCGTGGGGCATTTTCCCGATCCGGTTGTACAGCTTATGATTCAAACCGATTTGGAACTGATCGACCATTATGACCCGATCATCAAACGACTGGATAAGCAGATCTTGTCTCTGGCAAAGGGACACGATCCTACAAGCCTGTACCTTCTAAAAAGCATTAGAGGAGTCGGGGATGTGCTGGCCTTGACGATGCTCTACGAGATCCACGATATTGGCCGTTTTCCCAGCCGGGTGAGTTTTGCTCCTATGCCCGGTTGGTGAAAGGGCAGAAATCCTCCAATGGAAAAAATTACGGGACCACTGGCGGCCGCATCGGCAATGCGCACCTGCGGTGGGCCTTCTCGGAAGCTTCTCTGTTATATCTGCGAGGAAATACCCAGGCTGAAAAATATTATAACCGCCTGATCAGCCGTCACGGAAAAGGAAAAGCTTTGACCATCATTGCCAAGCGCCTGGGAGTGGCGGTCTATTATATGCTCAAGCGGCGGGAACCCTTTAATGAGCACAAATTTCTGACAAATTCGATCATGAATAAACAAAAAACATAAATGGGGAGCTACCGCCAGCCCGACGTCTAACTAAGCTTTATGGTAAGAGCCTTTCGTCCAGCCCATTCACTATGACTATTTTGTAGATCATTCCTCGGCTGGCCAGGCCATAACGCCCAGCTCGCACCGCTTGATTGGAGGCGGTAGCTGCCCCTGGATTTTTCGATACTCGGCATGTGGTGTGCCGAAACCATCGGCATGTACTGCCCCTGCTCCGAGATGCTCCATAACTGGAATGGCGATTCGATAATGCCATAGCCCCGCGCTTGATCATCCGGGATCAGGGTACGCAATATGTTCTATGGCCGTCTTGCAACCGGCAGGACCGGTTGGTTACAGTCGGTTTATATACTGACTGCCAGCTGTCGAGCCTCTATATGTGTTTGGTGCAGTCATGATGCTGCAAACCATCGTTGAATACTGCTTGTAGTACAATTCCACGGAAAGGCTATCGAGTGCGGTTAGGTGAGGAAAATTTTTCTTGCCAGGGAATGCTATTGCCACTTGACATTGGAGGCCATATATAGGTTAGGGGTATTTATATTTCAAAATTTTCAATCCATTCCGAATTAGTTTCAACAGGGTTATCATTAATACCCAATTTTATATTTACTGCTGATAAAAAACGATGTGTTAACACTAAATTTTCCTCATCATCAAATTCATAATCTGCAAACCGCTGTAATTGAGGTTCTAGATTTTCTATAAGTCCATCTCGGTCTTTCCCATTTTCTTTTTCGTGAAGCTTCCACTCATGTAATATTTCGGCAAGCAATTTGTTTGTTTCTCTTGAATGTGCCTCTAACCATTCATTTGGCATCCGATGGACAGCTGATTCAATAATATCAATTAGATTACTATATCTTTTTCTTACTTCATCAAAACCAAGACCCTCCAAAGATTTCAACTCTCTTATCAGTGAGGTCCGTTTTTGAGATGGATGTTCTAAATTTTCAGCATTGTCTTCTTCATGATAGTAAAATTCTATACCCGGATGCGAGAGAATATGAATGTCAAACTTTCTACATTTTTTCTGTAGTTCTTGGAAGTTTAAGTCTGAATCAACAGCTTTTTCAATTATTTTGTTAGAAACCCCCATTTCTTTAGCAATATTTAGTAGCACACCTGGCTGATCAGTTATATCTGAATCAACTATAACTTTTGTCAGTCTGCCCATTGACTTTAACAGCCTTACCAATCTGTGAACTCCGCCTACACCACCAGCTTCTAAAAAAGCAACTGACCCTGCTCTAAATTCTCTGCCAACAAACCTTGCAATACGATCTAGGAAGATCATATCAAATGGACCTTCAACAATAATTGTTTCGGATGCAAACAATGAAGAGAAAACACTATCTTGATTATCCCCAAATGCTTGCTCACTTAGCCACTGATGTATTTCAGATGAATCCTCACCAAGGTTTGAAATTGCTTTATGAAGTTGGATTACTTCATGATGGTTAGGGTGGGGGATAGTAACGTGTACTGATTCACGAAAATTAGTCATTGGAGGAGCAACTACTTTTTCAGAGTGCGTTGCTAAAACCACTTTTTTTCCCGTCTTTTCACAAGCGTCGTATATTAATGTGCGAAGAGTTTGTTGAAGGCCTGGATATAAATGAGCTTCGGGTTCATCAATAAATATTATATCATAGATTTCAGAATAAAGATATGGTAAGAGTACCAACAAACTAATAATGCCATCAGCTTCGGATTTATAATTCCAACTACCTTCTCTACCTGTTCTACTACATTTTACGTTATATTGTCTCCCTTCTTTTTCAATATGAATTTTAACTCCAGTAAGTGCTTCAATCCTAGCTAATATTTCAACTTCTAATTCTGGATCAGCCTCAAGAATTGAGAATAGTTCAACTGGTTTAGTATTATTAGAGTTTTGTTTTAGAATAAACTCTTGTGGATTTGATTGGCGATCCATCGAAATATTTCTCATTCGCTTAGCATCTAAAAACTTAGTGCTAGGAACCTCAAAGTAGGTAGCTGGTATTTCAAATTCATCATTTACCCTTACTACTTTACCAGTGTTATGATTAATTCTAGCTTCTCCAATAAGCTTAAATAGCTCATCACTTTCATTCGAGGATCTATTGATTGTTTTTCCCTCATTGGTTTTAAACCAGTCAGGTAATCTTAAGTTTTGATTAGTTTCTGAAAGTCTGGCATTTATAAAGCTTCCTTCAGTTATTTGACCAAAATAATCCTTGTCGTAATCTATTTTAGACTCAATATATTTTTTAAAACTGTCGTCTATGCTTTGTATATCAAATCTAAACTTTGTGCCGACTGGGAGAGAGTTAAGGTTTGAGAAATTTTTGGATAAATAAGACAAAATTTGAGTCTTGCCTGAACCATTAGGTCCAGCAATAAAAGTGACATCATTCGATAGTACTAATTTTCCACTTGATGATATGTTATTTGAGTTTTCTGGTTCATTCTCCAGATCGATAGATATAAAATTTAGCATATAATTAATTTGTGATTAATACCCCTAACGACCCAGCGTTTAAGCGGTTTTAACAAGATGGTTTTTAACAACGGCAATAACGACCAAAAACTTCTAAGTGGCAAATCACGCTGCGTTAAAATCCGCTTGAAACGCCTTGTTATGCTACCGGATTAGTCATAATGAGTCCACATTCTAATCACCTTGACAATTTTTTCCTTTTCATACACTTGATAAACCAAGCGATGTTGGATGTTAATTCTCCGCGAATAAGCCCCTTCCAAATTACCGACTAACTTTTCATAAGGAGGATATTCTTCAAACGGATCTTCCTTAACAATTTCCAATAAGTCTTCGATCTTTGATTTTAATCCTGATGAAGCTGCTTTCTTGGCGTCTTTCTTAGCTTGTTTGGTATAAACGAGTTTGTAGTTACTCACCAGTCAAGTTCTTCGTCGGTTTCTTCAAGAGGTGTATTTATTCCTTCAACAATAGACTCTTGCATTCCAGGAATAGATGTCAAATAAAGAGTTTCTTGAATAGCCCGCCAATCCTCTTCACTGATTAATACGGCATTCGATCGTTTTCCGGTAATTTGGATGGGTTTATGAGTCTCTGAAGTTTCATCCAACAATCGATAAATATCTTTTCGGGCTTGTGTTGCTGTTAGAGTTTTCATGGAATAAATAAGTTTGGTTAATTGCCTGAACATAAAACGTACGCTATTCCGTTCGTATTGTCAAGTCTTTAAGATGAGGGAGCATTACATATAATTAAGCAAATTTCATAATCCGTACGAATACGATGTATAATATTTCAAACCCCTCAAAAAACCAAGTAAAAGCCTGTTTATTCAATGTTATACAAATTTAAAATGCATGAAATTTGCATAACATCTATGTATAAGTCAGAGATGAGCGTTCACCGAATAAACTCTGGGTGGTTTTCATGAAATAGAATCGCATTTTAAGAATCCCGGGTGGTGTTCGTCTCTCATTTACACGGTAATTTTAATTTTTACTCTTTTGGAGTATTTCTTCAATTCCTATAAGCTTCTGTGGTAAGTAAAAAAATGCCCGTTTACACACGGGCACTTTTCCTGGCTCAAACTATTTATTTATAAAATTCTAGAGAAAGCTTTGCAAAACTTTGACCGTCATCCTGAACATCGGGATCCCTCCGGGGGATTCAGGATCTCCAGATACTGGCAGTAAAGACGAATGGAGAATCTGAATCGAGTTCAGATTGACCAATAACCACGGTTTTGCAAAGCCTTCAATTAGACGACATTTAAATATGTCCAAAATCTCAGGATTATTCTTCCGCGAGATCTCTTTCCAGGAATTGTTGAGTTAGCTCGTCCGAATCGCCATAGTATTGCCGGATTGCTTCAAGCTCTTGATGCAGGCTGTCTCGTATGTCAGTATAATCCGGATCATTATACACATTCGTCATCTCACTTGGATCATTCTCCAGGTCATAAAGTTCCCACTCGTCGATATCGTAATAGAAATGAATCAGTTTGTAGCGATCGGTTCGAATTCCGTAGTGACGCTTCACCGCATGTTCAGCGGGATATTCGTAGTAGTGATAGTACAACTGATCCCGCCAATTATCATTTGTTCCGGTAAATAACGGAGTTAAACTTTCTCCCTGGATCTCCTCCGGAATTTGCACACCGGCTACATCTAAAATGGTTGGAGCAAAATCGATATTTTGAACGAAGTCATTATTCTCTGATCCCGCCTCAATTTCTGACGGATATCGAATAATGAGCGGTGTTCGGAAGGACTCTTCATACATAAATCGCTTATCAAACCAACCGTGCTCACCGAGATAAAATCCCTGGTCAGATGTATAAACAATCATCGTGTTATCGCTCAGTCCGTTTTCATCGAGATACTCCAGAAGCCGGCCCAGATTTCGGTCCACACTTCGAATCACTCCCAGATAATCCTCCATATAGCGCTGATATTTCCATCTTGTCAACTCATCTCCCCCGGGTGTATTCTCTACAAACTCTTTGTTGATGGGTCCGTAGTAAGCATCCCATTGCTCTTTTTGTTCGTCATTCAGGCGGCTGTACACATCCAGGTAAATTCGTGGATAGATATCCGGGCTAAACTCCTCAAGGCCGGTTTTCGCTAAAGAATCGGGATGGATTTTATTATCCAGAGTGAGCCCCATGTGATCGGCAATTCTCATCTCGGCTTCTTTCGCTGCCGTGCCCCGATTTTCATAGTCATCAAACAGGGTTTCCGGCTCTTTAAAATCCCTGTCAGCATAAACTCCAATATCTTCGGCCGAGGGCCACCACTGGCGGTGCGGCGCTTTGAACTGGTACATCAACATAAATGGTTTTTCTTTGTCACGAATAGAATCGAGATATTCAATCGCTGTATCCGTAATCAGTTCTGTTGAGTGTCCCTCTTCTTGAATCATCCCCTCGGGTGTTCGGAAATCGGGATTGTAATAATGCCCCTGTCCCGGCAGCACTTTCCAGAAATCAAACCCGGTGGGTTCAGATTTCAAATGCCATTTCCCCACAATCGATGTTTCATAACCTTCCTGCTGCAACAATTTTGGGAACGTGACCTGTGTGGAATCAAACACGCTTCCATTGTTGATGTGTCCATTCATATGGCTGTGTTTACCAGTAAGAATTGCGGCCCGGCTCGGTGCACATATGGAATTAGAAACATACGCCCGGCGGAACAACATTCCCTCGTCTGCCAGTCGGTCTATATTTGGAGTATCAATCAGATCAGACCCATATGCACTGATTGCCTGGAAAGCATGATCGTCTGTCATGATAAAAATGATATTTGGCCGGTCTGACTCGGTCTGGCTCTCGCTTGTACAACCATTGAGAATCATTAAAAGAATTGAGGTGAGCAGCAGTACAGTTTGTTTCATCTTTTTTTACAGTCGTTATTTGTTGGACACAATTTCAGCTTACATAAATAAAAAACTGTGGTGAGAGATGCTAATGAAAATGAAGGGCTTTTAAACAAAAAGATCCGCGAAGTTTTAGAAACTTCGCGGATCTGGGATTGATACAATCTTAGAATCTGAGGATCATCCTTTTAAGGCTGTCCCAAAAGGATGTTGGAAAACAACAAACTAAATTTTGTCATACCGGACCCCGATCCGGTATCTCCAAACTTGATTAATGATTGGAGATTCTGAATCAAGTTCAGAATGACATTTTTTCTGGACAGCCTCTCCCCCCTTCGAAGGAGGATTCTTTAATTTTCAGCCGTTAAACCTCGTCTCCTCAGGAGATGAACCACATCCGGCTCACCGTTTCTGTAGGCTTCGTAGAGTTCCATCGCATCACGGCTGCCGCCTTTGGAGAGAATATATTCACGGAATCGATCGCCATTTTCGCGGGTCAGTCCTCCGTTTTCTCTCATAAAAGCAAATGCATCTGCTGCAAGAATTTCACTCCAGATATATGCATAGTAGTTAGCTGAATATCCGCCTGCAAAAATATGCGCAAAATATGGTGATTTATACCGGGGTGGAACGGCATTCATATCGAGATTGTATTTGGCCAGTGCCTGGTCTTCGAAATCAACTACATCATTCGGTATTTCGTTGGTGTCCAGCAGGTGCCATTCCAGATCTACCATGGTTGCCGACAGATATTCCTGTGTATCAAAGCCCTGGTTGAAGTTTCGGGCTGCAATCACTTTGTCCAGCAGTTCTGATGGAATTTGTTCACCTGTTTCGTGATGCACTGCGTAATTTTCAAGAACATCCTGCAAAATTGCCCAATCTTCCTCAAAGGTTGATGGAAACTCTACAAAATCTCTTGGCACGGATGTTCCGCTCTGCGAAGGATATTTCACATCAGAAAAAAGCCCGTGAACGGCGTGACCCATCTCATGGAACATGGTGGTTACATTATCAAAGCTGATAAGTGCAGGCTCTCCCTCAGCAGGCGGAGGAATATTCATCACGTTAACAATCACCGGTTGCTTATCCAACAAATGCGATTGAGATACAAAGCTGTTCATCCAGGCACCGCCCCGTTTGGAATCGCGGGTAAAGTAATCGGCATAAAACAGCCCAAGCTGAGAACCATCCTCATTAAACACATCAAATACCCGCACATCTTCGTGATACACCGGCAGGTCAAATCGCTCTTCAAAGGTGATACCAAATAACTTGTTCATGGTAAAAAACACACCCTCTTTTAGTACACGGTCCAGCTCAAAATAGGGACGTACTTCTGCTTCGTCTATATCATACTCTGCCTGGCGTACCTTCTCAGCATAATAGTTCCAATCCCACGGCTGCAGTTCTCCTTCAACACCGTCTTCCCGCATCATTTCGGTGATTTTGGCAGCTTCCTGCTCGGTATTTGCAATCACATCGGGAATCAGGTCGGTCAGCATATCCAATACATTTTCCGGGTTTTCGGCTGTTTGCGGATCGTGACGGTAGGATGCATGATTTTCATATCCAAGCAGTTCCGCTCGTTCAGCCCGAAGCTCAACAAGTTCCAGAACCAGCGGACGATTATCTACACCGCCATCCTCGCCAATTCCACGAAATGCCGATGCCTTCCAAACCCGTTCTCGGAGATCGCGGTTATTAAGGCTTTTAAGAATGGGTACACGAGTTGTGTTTGTGATTGACAGCAGGTACTGTCCGTCATGCCCTCGTTCTTCGGCGGCTTCTTGTGCCGCTGCAATTCGGTCTTCGCTCAATCCATCCAGTTGATCAACATCCTCTACCAAAACGGCCCGCTCCTGTGTCATCTTCAGCAGGTTGTCCTGGAACTCGGTGGTCAGGCTGGATGTACGCTCATTGATTTCCCGCATTCGCTGCTGCTCCTCATCAGTAAGCAGCGCACCGGCTCTTACAAAATCCCGGTACGTATCTTCAAGAAGTTTCAGCGATGCTTCATCGAGATCAAGTTCATTTCTCTGTTCATAAAGTGTTTGAACCCGCTCAAACAGATCTGCATTCAGGTAGATATTATCGCTGTGTGAAGCGAGTTTTGGCGCCATTTCAGACTGAATCTCCTGGATCTGATCGTTGGTATGAGCCGAGGTAAGGTTATAAAATACGCTGCTGACCCGGTTAAGCAGTTGACCACTTTTTTCCATCTCAACAATAGTGTTTTCAAAAGTAGGCGGCTCCGGGTTCGATGCGATCGAGTCCATCTCGGCAAGTTCACGTTCCATGCCCTCTGCAAAAGCCGGCCGGTAATGCTCTACGGATATGGCGTCGAAATCGGGGGCTTCGAAAGGAAGTGTACTGGGTGTAAGTAGTGGGTTTTCTGTCATTGATTCCTCTTCGCTGCAAGCTGTGAACATAAACAGACACGCCACAACAGCAACTGATATTAATAGTTTATTCATAAGATTTGGTTTAAGATTAAGTAAGAATGTTATGTAAATTTTTCATAAATATTTTTCAATACTACCCCGTCTGAACACTTCGGGCGGTCTGACGGGTCACATGATGTTTATCTACCCATCGGTCGGTAAAAACAACCGTCTGATGGGGTTTAATCTTCCGGATAGATCGATTTCTTGGCAGCCAAAAGAGTGTTTTTCATCAGCATTGCCACCGTCATAGGTCCAACGCCACCGGGTACGGGAGTAATCAAGCTGGCTTTCTTTTTAAGCCCTTCAAAATCGCAATCACCTACCAGTTTATAGCCTTTATCTCTGGTTTCATCCGCCACACGATTGATGCCAACATCAATTACCACAGCGCCCTCTTTTACCATTTCCGGTTTGATCAATTCGGGCTGTCCTGCGGCCACAACAAGTATATCTGCCGAGATGGTATGGCTGGTCAGATCCCGGGTAAATTTATGACAAATAGTTGTTGTGGCTTTACCCGCAGAATTTTCTCTGGACAACATAATGGCCATCGGAGAACCGACAATATTACTGGCTCCCACAACCACCGCATGCTTGCTTTTCACGGGAATGCTGTAGTATTTGAACAGCTCAAAAATTCCGGCCGGGGTACACGATCGGAATGTGGGCTGATCGACCGTCAGCCGCCCAACGTTCATGGGATGAAATCCATCCACATCTTTTCGGTAATCGATACTCTCTATAACATCGTGCGAAGATAAATGCGATGGCAAAGGGAGCTGAACAAGGATTCCGT
Organism: Balneolaceae bacterium; assembly: GCA_034521495.1. Classification (NCBI taxonomy): domain Bacteria; kingdom Pseudomonadati; phylum Balneolota; class Balneolia; order Balneolales; family Balneolaceae; species Balneolaceae bacterium. The sequence goes on along the minus strand of JAXHMK010000021.1, from coordinate 119,915 downwards.
CAACAGAATCATCCTCATTAAACGATCGGATCGTAGCTTTCAACTCTTTAGCAGAAACAGTATCAGGCAGATGTTTGGTATCTGTTTTAATTCCAACTTTATTACACGCCCGGGTTTTCGCTTTGATATAGGTTGATGAAGCCGGATCAGTTCCCACCTGTATCACCTTTAGAAATGGCCGCCTTTTTCCGGACTCTACCCAATTCTCAACATCCTCTTTGATGATGGACATGGTTTCATCTGCAACTTTTCTACCGTCAATTAGTTTGGCTGACATTTTAAATTGTGTTAATAGATTATGATTCTTTCTTTATTGTGGTTCAAGGATTCTCGTCGGCTGGTGATTGCCTTTTTCACCTGCCGACTCCACCATCACCTCCAAGTCTGTTACTCAATACCCGGCAGCCGACAAATTCGGCAGCCGGGGGAGTTTGCCGTTTCACATCTGCTTTTTTTACCGTTCTATATCGTATTTTTTCATCTTGTTATAAATATGGCTCCGCTGAATGTCGATCGCTTCGGCAGTGGCCGATACATTCCAGTCGTACTTTTCGAGCTTTTTCAGAAGAAAGAGGCGTTCAGCTTCCTCTTTGTATTCATGGAAACTATCAGTATGATCCAGGAGATCATCAAGCATATTTTTCTGTTTCTTTTTTTGGATGACCAACTGCTCCACATCCTCAGAGCTGATTTCATCATCTGCAGACAAAAGCGCAAGGCGTTCCACTACATTTTGCAGTTCCCTGATATTCCCTGACCACGGTTGTTTTTCAAGCAGTTCAAGTGCTTCTTCAGAAAAAGATTTCCCGGCAAAAACAATCTCACGTTCAGATAACTGCTTCAAAAACCACTTGGCTAATATAGTAATATCATTTTTTCTCTCGCGAAGCGGCGGCAGATGAATGGGAATAACATTGAGGCGGTGAAACAGATCCTCACGAAAATTGCCATTATCAATCTGCTCCTGCAGATCTTGATTGGTTGCTGAGAGAATACGGACATCAATATCAATACGTTCCGAACCGCCAACGCGGGTGATCTGATTTTCTTGCAGAGCACGTAAAACTTTGGCCTGGGAATCTGCACTCATATCTCCAATCTCATCAAGAAACAGCGTTCCGCCGTCGGCCTGCTCAAACTTTCCAATTCGCTGAGATGATGCCCCGGTAAACGCCCCTTTTTCGTGGCCAAAAAGTTCACTTTCCAGCAAGTCAGGCGGAATGGCCGCACAGTTCACATCCACAAACTTCTTTGATGCCCGTTTACTTTTTTCATGAATGGCGCGTGCAACCAGCTCTTTCCCGGTTCCATTTTCACCGGTAATTAATATCCGGCTATTACTCGGCGCTACTTTCTCAATCATCTTCTTCACTTTGAGGATTGCCGGACTTTCCCCTATAATCTCTGTATTTCCATGCAGTTCTTTTCGAATCTCGCGATTCTCCTGGATCAGTTCACCGCTTTTTAGCGCATTTCGAACACTTGTCAAAAGCCGGTTCAGGTCCGGCGGCTTTTCGAGAAAATCAAACGCTCCGTTCTTTGTTGCTTCCACAGCAATTTTTATAGTGCCGTGCCCGGATATCATGATGACCGGGATCTCGGGCTTTCTCTTTTTCAATTTCCCCAGTACTTCTATGCCATCCATTCCTTTCATTTTAATGTCCAGCATTACCAAATCTACCCGCTCGTTTTCTACAATCTCCAGGGCTTTCTCGCCATTTTCCGCTTCAAGAGTAGCATAATCCTCAAACTCAAGAATCTCCTTCAGGGCATTGCGGATGCTCTGTTCATCATCAGTAATTAGTATGGTTGTTTTGGAACTCATATCAATATGCAGTATAGAGAAATTCGAGAATACGCTGATGAATCAGATCTACATGCGAGGTCTTTGCAGTATAGTTATTTGTAAATATTGAAACGGTCAGTTGCTGTCCGGATTCTGTTTCCAGGTAACCCGAAAGTGCCCGAACCCCCGTAACAAACCCGGTTTTTCCATAAAATTTACCCCAAACGGAACTGTTTCTAAACCTGTAACTTAAGTGTTCCGTTTCTGCCCCCCACTGAGAGAGATTCATACAGGTGGGGAAAATACTCTTTCTGCTGTACCTTTAAAAGGTATCGATTGAGATCACTCGCCTTCAAGAGTGTTGCCGGAGCCATTCCGGATGCATCTTTCAGACTTACCTGTGTAGTATCAAACGACAGTTTGTGCATGTACGATTTTAACATTTCCAGGCCTGTCTCCGTTGAGCCCTGAACATCAAGCTCCTCCGTCACAACTTTTTTCAGGATCATCTCTGTATAAAAATTATCACTCTCACGGTTCATCCATTGAACCAGTTTATACAGGGGTTCGGATTGATGTTCGTCCAGGAGCGTTAATCGGTTATTACTGTAGAAATCATAGTTACGATCAATAAAAATCTGCCCTGTAACATCGATACCACGCTTCGAAAGATAGCGCTTAAATGTATCCATAAAGTAGTAGGCCGGCTCTAAAACAGTAAGAGGTTCTGTCTCATAATAGCCCTGGGGGAGTGTGCTTCGAAGAAGAATGGTGTTTGTTCCCAAAACACGACGATATGATTCATCATATTCACTACCTCGTGGTGTAATCTGCTGCTCGTTCACAAATTCCACATAAGGTGTATTGAATGGAAACCACTGAATCTCCGGGGTAGACCCGACCGGTCCATCTGCTCTTACTTCCAGGTCAACCACATTCCCGTTAAAAGAGAGAGCACTAATTTCCGGTGCGTAATAAAATGAGAGATCACTCCACTCCCATCCTTCGGGATAGGGAATATCATCAAACAATCCGGCATGCCCAATCAGGTTTCCATCAATTTTTGTGATCCCTTTTTCGATGAAAAGTTTGGCCCACTTTTCAAACAGAAAGAGTGGGTTTTCATCGTAAAATTCTCCGCTGAGAGATGGATCGCCGGAACCCTGTACAACCAGGTCACCTGACCATGTCTCATCCACCTGTTCGCCCTCTCCATACAACCGGGTTTTGAATCGGAATTCAGAACCCAATAATTCAAGATACGCTCCGGAACTTATAAGCTTCAGGTTCGATGCCGGACGAACGATCTTATCTGCATTGTAGCTCTCCAGTATAGATCCGGTTGAATCTCTTACCTGTATAGCCCAAAGTGCATTCTCAGCCCGATTATTTTCGATTAAATCCAGTATTGATTCCGAGACCTGGGCTTCCGCTCTTGTATAGAAAGAGATCAAGAAAAGTAAAGAAATAAAAGCCGGTAGAAATGCTCGAAATTTCATTTTAGAAATATAAAATACTGTCAATCATTTAAAATGATATCTAAAGAGAAATACCGGGAAATTGTTAAATCCAAAGAAAAAAGCAGAATCTCAATTGCCAAAATATTTAACTTCTTCTTTATGAAATGCATCATAGATCTCATCAGGTGTTTTACATTCTGAAAGGGTTTCTCGGAACGAAGTACTGTTCATCAATCGTGAAATTCTACTCAGCAATTTGATATGAAGCCTGTTTTCGCCCGAAGGCCCAACCAGTAAAAAAGCCATATTGACCGGCTTATCATCAATAGAATCGTACTCAATGGGTTCCTTTAAAACGGCAAAACTGGCATAATTCTTTTCTATGGAATCTACCTTGCCGTGTGGAATAGCAAGCTGTTTACCCACACCGGTCGACATAATTTTTTCCCTTTCAAAAACGGCATCCCGAATATCCTTCAGTTGTTTATCATTTACCTGATTTTTCAAAACATCAACCATTTTGTGCAGAAGGTCTTTTTTTCCATCAATCTCTATATCTGCCAAAATAGTGGATCTGTCAATGAGTGAATAGATATTCATAAATTTCTTTCAAATCACATTTTTTGGTTACGTATGGAAGTTACGGGGCTTTAACGCTTCACACAAAGGTAAGAATCAAAAATTTTAAAAACTGATTGGAATAAAAATCTACAAACCAACTCTTTTAATTCACATCAAGGTAGTGGAGCATTTTTAGTGAAGTTATCCCGAAATTAATTTGTATGAACTATAAGAAGGCTTTGCAAAACTCTGACCGTCATCCTGAACTTGATTCAGGATCTCCAGATACTGGCTATAAAGACAAATGGAGAATCTGAATCGAGTTCAGATTGACCAATAACCACGGTTTTGCAAAGCCCTCTATAAGTAATATAAAAATTTATAGATAACGCTTTAATTAGGTGAAAAACCTTATTCTCTTGTTTCACCGCTCTGCTGTGAAACAGAGTGCAGGGCGGTGAGACAAGAATATATTGCAGTTCGTTTTCCATTAGAAAATGGGGTAAATCCTTGGCACTTTCACCATTTTTTGCCGTTTTCTTTTTTAGTACTTTTATACTCAATCTTTTTCCCCGTTTCATGATTCAATCAGCCACTGCAATTTTAAAAAAGGAGATCACCCAGGAGCTTCGTACCAAGTATGCGCTCAACACCATTCTTGCGTTTACCGGTGCTTCACTTCTGCTGATTTTATTTACGCTCCGGGCTCATCAAATGGATCCGACTCCAAAAAGCGGGCTGGTGTGGATTATTATACTTTTTGCTTCCATGACTGGAATGACACGCTCTTTCGTACAGGAAGCGGAAAAGAAAACCTGGGCTTTCCTGCAGCTTCATGCCAACGCTACAGAAGTGTACCTTGGAAAGCTGAGCTACAATTTTTTATTCCTGCTGATTCTACACCTGTTTACATTCTTTTTCTACCTGTTTATGATGGACCTGTCCATTCAGAGCCACCTCTATTTTATAAGTGCAATCCTTTTTGGAGCCGGCGGACTGGCAGCCATCACTACACTTACATCGGCAATGATTGCCCAGGCCGACCGGAAAGGAGCCCTCTTTTCTGTACTTTGTATTCCGCTTGTTGTCCCGCTTCTTCTTATCTTAACTCGTGTAACAAGATTTGCACTTATTGAAGGCGCTACCGCAGGTGCATTGAATGATTTAACAGCACTGATTGGATATTGCGGAGTTACCATTACAGCGGGTATTTTACTTTTTGATTACATCTGGAATGATTAGATGAGTATCATTAACGAACATATTTCTTTTGGAGACCAGCGGCTGGTTGGGCAGGAAAAAGCGAAACATCAGATCGAACGAGTACTACTCTCCGATCGCCTTGCGCACTCCTACTTAATTACCGGGCCTGACGGATCGGGAAAAACAGCTTTTGCCCTGGCTCTTGCCGAAGTTGTAAACGGGGTTAACCATCTGACGGATCTGAAAGATATGGCCATCTCAAAAAAATCGAGTTGGTTTACCCACCCCGATATACACGTATTTATTCCACTTCCGTCATCTGTGGGAAATGATGAACTGAATTCCCGGCTGGAACTCCTTGCTGAGGATCCCTACGAAATTGTTGATTTTACACTGAGACCGGCCCTGAACGATGCAGAATCATCCAAAAACAGGCGGGCGTTTTATCCGATTGACTACTACCATGAGGAGATTCGGCCAAAATCTGTCTACAAACCCAATGAAGGGCGCAGAACTGTCATCATTTTGACCAATGTGGATACGATGCGAAAAGAAACTGCCAATGCATTTCTGAAATTGCTGGAAGAACCATCCGGAAATATTCTTTTTATTTTAACAGCTTCGCAGCCCGATCAGCTCTTACCAACTATTATCTCCAGGTGCCAGCAAATTCGTCTCCAACAGTTATCAAAACAGGATGTAGCCGAGGGTCTTGTTAAATTTGACGGATTGAATGAGAACGACGCAGAACTGCTTGCAAGACTTTCCGGAGGCAACTATTCTACCTGCCGGTTTTTGGATATTGATACACTTCAACAGATTAGAAATGAATCCGTTGAATTCCTGAGATTTTCATACACACAGAGTGTGACCAAACTTCTAAACCTGGTTAACAAGTGGAATAAGAATCTGAACAAGGAAAATCAGATTGCTCTCTGCAATACACTGGAACAGTTGCTTCGGGATATTGTGGTATATCGCGAAACAAACAACGAATCTTTGATTACAAATATTGATCAGCTGAATGTAATCGAAAAATTTTGTGAATCGATGAAAGATGCCCGATTAGAAGAGATGATAGATCACATTCAGCAGTTAAAAGGGTTACTTTATCAAAACGTACAGTTTAAATATATAGGAACGGCCTTATCTCTTCGTTTTTTCCGACTGATGCGGGGACTTGATCCCGCCATTGATAACGACAGCAACTGGAAACACCTGCCGGCCATAATTGATTAGCTATGAATGGTTCAACCATAAATTTTACTAAAATGCAGGGCGCAGGCAATGATTTTGTGCTGTTCGACAACCGAAGCCTCAAGATGAGTGAGAAAGAGCTTGCACAGTTGGCACCGGCCATCTGCAATCGAAAATTTGGGGTTGGTTCTGATGGAATTATCGCTTTGCAGTTTGATGAGACCAAAAAAGCTGATCTTGTTATGCTTTACAAAAATCCCGACGGGAGTGATGCAGGAATGTGTGGAAACGGTGCGCGATGTTTTTCAGCATTCGCTGAGACTCTCGGATCACCCAAACAGTTTACATTTCGTGTTCATGACAAAGTGTACAAAGCAAACGTAAAGAAAGACAGCGTGATCATCGATTTTCCCCTGGAAACTTCCGTACAGGAGATGACGGTTGCCAGTGAAGCATTGCTGAATGTATATACTAATACAGAACATGTGGTTTGCCCCATACAACAGCAGGAGCTCGAAAACGAACAATCTTTAACCAACCAGGGAAGATTTTTTCGAAACCATCCAGATTTCCAGCCAATCGGCACGAATGTAAATTTTATATCAGGTACTGATAATGATTCTCTCAGCCTGCAAACCTATGAAAGAGGAGTTGAAAATCTCACCCTGGCTTGCGGAACGGGAGCCATTGCATCTGCACTTGCATGGCATCATCTGCAACAAGCCGAAGAGGGAAATTTCAAATACAATGTGTATGTAAAAGGCGGCACTCTTCTGGTCCATTTTTTGTATGACAAAAAAAGAGAAACATACTCGAATATTAAACTTGAAGGACCCGCTGTTTTTGTTTTTGAGGGGCAATACTATTTGTAATCCTATCACTATTATCAGAAACGGGCTTTGCAAAATCATAGATTTGTCTTCGACTTCATTCGTTGTACCTCCTCACAGTATTCAAACTGACGACACATTAAACACAGTGAAGCAAAGCCAAAATGTGTCCGTTTTTTTAAAACTCTCAAAAAGAATAAGAAGTGGATTTTCTCTACTCTGTTTGATGCTGTTCATGAGCCTGCACGGTTGCGGGTCATTAGAATCATACCAAAACAGTTCAAATGAGCCGTCGGAGCTCAACGATCTATTTAACATCCCGGCCCAGATTATAGCGGATCATTCCATCCGATCCATTCAGTTTCATCGAGAAGGAGATCCAGCCTCTGCCCCAATTTTGAATCTGGACGGAAATGACCAATTACAACTTCGGTTTGAACATTTATCGTTGGAATCAAGGCAATTTCGGGTTTCATTGACTCATCATAATCCCGACTGGAGCCGCTCAGGCCTGCCTCAAGAACGTTTTATGAGTGGCTTTTATAACACCATTTTGAACAGTGGTGAACTGAGCAACAGTAACCGTCCCTATTATCGGCAATACTCATTCACATTCCCGACTGAACAATTTCAAATCACAAAAAGCGGAAACTATCTGCTTAAAATCGAAGATTCGGATACTGGATATCTCGTTCTGACACTACCATTTTTTGTTTCAGAGAATAAAGGTTCTTTAAGATCTTCTGTTGAAAAACTCTCTGTTCCGCGACAAAATTTAAGACGTTTGCACCGGCCTGTTAGTCAATTCATACTACCCGATTTTGTACAACAACCCCAATTCGACCTTGAATTCTATTTTGCGCAAAACCAATTTTGGGGGCGCACAAAAGAAGCCGGTGAGTTAGATTTCTCAGCTCCCGATCATGTTCAGTTTGAGCTGAATCCAGAGAACTCTTTTATTGGTGACTATGAATTTCGAACTCTGTCTATCGATCAGCTTTCGCAAAGTGATAAGTATGTGATTGAAGCTTTTCCAACAGAAATTCCTCCCCGGCTGATTCTCAAAGATGATGCGGAGGGATTTGGCACTTCAGGCTTGATGAATCTCGATCGCTTGGGACCTTTTGGAAACCCCGATATGGATCTCCAATCGAGATATGCTGATATTGTTTTCCGGTTCGACACCGATCAATTCCCTGACTCAACAGATTCAATACATCTTTTGGGTGATTTTAATAATTGGTCGGTAAGCAGAAATAACGAACTTCAATTTGATGAAAAGACCGGCCGATGGGAGACAAATCAAATCATCAAACAGGGAGAATATAAATACAAATATGTGTTAATAGAGGGGAGCGAAATAAAAGATCTCTATTTTGATGAGCAGTTCACAAATAACAGGCAGCAATATCACGCATTTGTATATTTAAAAGATCCGAATGAATTCTATTACCGGCTATTGCAAGTTCAATCTTTTTTATCTGATTGACCCAGAAATACTTATGGAAATATGTAAAAAATAGATCTTATGGCATTGATGATCTCACCCTTAAATAGTGTCTCTAAGAAAACGTCAATCTCTGCGTTCCACTCGCCCCAAAAATGCTCATGTACACGTAGTACACTGCGCTTTTTGGGACTTCGTGCGCCTTGATCTTGACGTTTTCTTAGGACACTATGAGTTTTCTTACAAACACTAAATAGTACAGGTGATTCACTCAAATTTAGGAGATGGTTTGATACAGAAAAATTAATCTATGGACTACGTACACATTCAAATCTCTTGGTGAATAATCCGAATTCAGAATGAGAATACTTAAATTTTTTGGTGCTTTTCTTCTAACAGCCCTCGTTCTATTTGGGTTCGTCATTGGGTGGAACTGGAACGCTTTTACCACTTTTTTCGAGAACCGGAAAGGTATGATGGAGGGAGCAGAGTGGGTAAATAAAACCGGATCACTTAAGGGGTTATCTGAGTTTATGGGTGAAACACCCGAGTACTCATCAATAGCAACTGTTGTTATCGGTCATCCCGATTCATCACTTTATTACCAGGCAGATACTCCGCGAATTATGGGAACCACAGCCAACATATTCATCCTGATTGCATACGCCAAACATTTTAATTCCGATACTCTCAATTCCAATAAGTTGATTGAGTGGGATGAAACTTCCAGATACCAGTTACCGGAAGTTGAAGAATCGATCCATGAGCAAGCTTTTAACGAAGCCATGGAACGAGGGTGGATTGAGGATGGAGCGATATCACTTGAACATTCACTGGCACTTTTAGCAGAATTTGGAGACCTGGCATTGGCAGATTATCTCTGGTGGCAACTGGATCAAACTGTTTGGAATGAATTAAAAAATGAGCTTGGCATCTCATCCACAGAGATGCCTCTTCCCTATTCCGGTCTCTATCAAGCGATTTCCCCCGGTTTAACTAAGATGGAAAATCAGGAAATTATAGATAAATGGAGAAGTCGAAATTCAGAAGAGTGGAGAAAACATGTGGTAAATCTCTCTTCATCGTTCGTAAATGATGAAGATTTCCGAAGCTCCGTTCAAAGCTATCTCACAAAAAATCGACTTGGAAACACATTTATGCAAGAACGGGATGCGATGGTTCTTTTCCCAAAAACCACCGCCCGGGAAATGACTGAAATCATGGAAAAATTAGCTCGCGATTCACTGATTAATCAACAAGTTAGTCAAACGGTTAAAAGTTTTCTCGACTGGCCGATGGATATTCAGCCCGGTATAAAGAGTGATTTTAGCCGGTATGGAGCGATCTATGATAACCGAATGGGTCTGATGAATGGAATTGATTTCGGAACTTCAGCCTACACAGGTGATACATCAGTTCAGGCTTTTTATCTCGATCAACTGCCCATAGGTTTTTGGTTTCATGCATCGGGAAGCCAGATGCACCAGGATTTTATGCAGCGTATGATTTACGATCCTGCCATGATCGATCAGATGTATAAAGTTGTTGAGAATCAAAATAATGTAATCTCCCCTTGAGGGGAGTGACCGCTGTAGCGATAAGCAAAGCCGGTCGAGGGGTGTTCAGGGGGCTGATGTCAAAGCAGTTACAACCCTCGACACCTCCCTGAAGAGAGGAACTATGAACGAAATTAAAAATTAATCTATATCCTTAAATGAATAAATATTATTTCATTTTTTTGATCTGGTTACTGCCGGTTTATTTCCTTTTTCAATCCGGTTACCAGGTGTATACTTATTTCGGAATCCAGTCTACTTATAACAACGGAGAAAGCTATGTAGCCAAAGTCACCGATTTCGATGTGAAACAGATCGCAGCTCAAACCAATGGATATGTAGTCCTGCAATTCACTCCGGCCGATGGCGAAACTATTGAACAGCAACTATCACTTCCTGTTCAATTTGCTCAAGTGATTATGAATTCAGAAGTAATACCCATTCGATACAAAAAAGATTCTCCAAAGCCGATTGTTATGATGGCTGTTTACGACCTGCAAAAACAAGTTGTTCGTGTTAACATAGCAGTAACACTTATTGGGTTGATTACAACACTCATACTATCATTCTTCGCCAGTCGATATGCCCGGAGAAAAATTAAAACCGGCGATGAGGAGATGGTCATTGAACGAGTTGATGAGTAATGAAGTGGTACTCCCCTCTCGGGAGGGGAAAGTTAAATCTCGTTCAGAGATTTGACGAGGGGTGGGTTGGCGTAATCAAAAGCTTGAACGTGCTACATTAAAACACGTGAACACACCCCTGATGACTCCGCTAAACGCTTTGTCATCTGTCCCCTCTCAAGAGGGGAGTTATACATCACTTCTCCTTCACCGTAACTCCCGGCGGATAGGCATAATCATTCCAAAGTCTGTCCAGCTCTTCAGGATTAGGTTCACCATCGTACGTAACATATCGATAACGGGCCGTGTAGGGTGAACCCGGTTCAATGCGCATTTCGCCGAGCTGTGTTGGGGCATAGACAAAATATGGCTCTTCCGGGTGAATTCGAACGGGTTGTGGATACCGAAAATTTTTGGGATGATCCATCACAGTCATTCCAGCTAACTCTCTGCCAACTAATCCGCCAATATGTGTCCATTTTGGGCGGGTTTCGTTCCCCTCTCTTCCCAAACCATCTGAAGTCAGAAATGTCATATTCTCAGGATTATCCCATTCTCTGTTTCCCCTGAACCCAACACCACCATAATGATATTCCGGCAAAATTAGTGGTTTGCCGCTATTTACACTTTGAGTTACAACAAGATCAAATATTTGATAGGAGTGATCTTTTGCAGATTTATACACGTACACCTTCCACTCCTCATTTACTGCAATTAAAGGTTCAGGGGCGGACAAATCCTTAAAAAAGTGCCTGGCATGAAATCCCGTATGAACAGGTCCTTCCCATGATTTCTCTAATCTATCTGCCTGATCTACTCTACCCGTATTGTTATGAATATTCCAAAAGTCGGGATTTCTTCCCTCGAATTCAGTTTTGGTCCAGGCCGACCATATTCCCGATTGATGTGGATGCATTGGATTCAGATGAGCCGTTAGAACCACACCATTTGGAGAATAAACCGGATGGATATAGCCTCCGCGTTTGTATCTCTCATCCAACTCAGTTGGGTTATTATCTCCATGATAATAGGACAGAACCATTTGCCCTTCAGATAAAAATGTTATCTGAGTTGAATCCATTTGATTTGACATATGATTATTGGATTCGATTGGATCCGCCGAAAACTCATACACTCTCGATTCCCCCATACTTAGTTCATCAAGTATAAACCATCCTTTGTTAGAATCGTCCACCTGCAGAACAGGATTATTTCCCGAACTACTTTCTAATTGATAAACACCAGGTTCAACAGAATCGGGAAAATAGAAAGAAACAACGGTATCCGATCTGTCAAACAGCCCTGCGGAGACGTGGATTTCGTACTTCTTTTGAGCAATGCATTGCAAAGTGATTCCAATCAGCAGGATGAGCAAAAGAGCAAGAGACAGAGTAATTTTTTTCATGATATCGGGTCTTGGAATCATCTGTAGTCATCGGATGAGTGGTTAAGCTGTGAATCTACTCAAAAATCAAACAATCATCCGATGACTTTGCAGAATTACTATTGAGAGTAACTTCAGTATATCCCTAATCCCCAATTCTATCAAATCAAATCATGTATGAGCCGGCATTGATGTGAAACGTCTGACCGCTCATATGTGGCAGATCTCCTTTGGCAAGAAAAGCTACAAGATTGGCCACTTCTGCAGGACTGGTAATTTCATCAAACGCAGAGCCCTGCGTGAGATACTCTTCTCCATGAATCTCTTTCGCTTCTGAGGCCATATCTGTATCAATAAATCCGGGAGCAATCGAGTATGCGCTAATTCCTTTGTTACTAAAATTTCTTGCGATACTTTTGGTGAATGCCACCATACCCGACTTCGATGCCGCATACGCAGCAAATTCCTGGGTATCTCCCCGGTAAGCCGCACGAGAGGCAATATTGATCAGTACGCCTTTTGACTCATCTTCCATATGCGAGTTTATAAACCACTTACTCAGCAATGCTGAAGACCGGAGATTGACATTCAGAGTCCGATCCCAAACTTCAAGCCATCTGTCATCAGTTTCAGAAAATTCAGCATCTACTGATATTCCTGCATTATTGATCAGGACATCTACTCCATTTGAATCAGTTAAAATCGGTTTCAGATAGACTTTAAGTTGATCCTCACTTCCCAGATCAACATGAATTCCCTCAAATTTTTCAGACGATGACAATTCGCTGGGAAACTCAGATTTTTTTGCCGTTCCCGTAACTTTAAATCCCTCTTTAAGCAGTTTTTTGGCAATCTCTAATCCTATTCCTCTTGATGAACCGGTTACGAGAGCATGCTTTTGAGAAGAGTTGTTTTTCATTGATTGGAAAGACTAAGATCTTTTTTTACGATAGATAGGCACGTTTGAGCATGCTTCGCCGTACATCAGTTTCTTTACGTGAGGCAGCAATTTTTTGGTAGCATACATATAGACATCAGCGGGCACGTCCATTTTACTGCAACCTTTCAGCAGTACAAACCGGTCCTCATATTTCTCCCAATTGGTTTGATCCAGTTTTTGTTTGAAAATCTGGCTCAGCGCTTCCTGCTTTGTTCCAAAGAATACATCCCCGGCATACTCCTGTGCGTGCTGAACAACGAGCATATATGCCCATTTGGGAATGATGGCATCCGTTGAGCAATAGACGGTCAGAAACCCATCTCCATACTGAGTCCAATCATGGGCTTCCATTTTCTCACGATACTCTTTTTCCTTCAAAATCATCTCTTTGAAAAGGAACTCTTTCAGATCTAATTCATAGACCTTTACGTCTGTTGCAAACTTTTCAAGATCTACTGTCTCAAGTTTAGATTGCTGTATCTTGTTTACAATTTCTGCCATTATCAAAGATTGTTGATACTAAAATTGATTGGATTAATGATCTCCCCTCGAGGGGAGTGCCGAAGCGTAGCGAAGGCGAGGGGTGTACATCCCCCGAGTTCACTCGACATTCGTCGTGCTCACTTTATCCCTTCAAAGGGGATTGAGAGGGATGTTTATTCTTTAGTTTAAATAATGATTCTTAAACACCCCTCCCGCCTAAAGGCGGACTCCCCTCAAGGGGAGATTTATAGTGAAAACGACTCCCCGCAGGAACAGCTTCTCGAAGCATTGGGGTTATGAAAATGGAATCCCTGGCCGGAAAGTCCCTCTGAATAATCCAGTTTGGTACCCGCGAGATATAAGAAACTTCGCATATCAACCACAATTTTTATCCCATGTTCTTCAAAGGTTTTGTCACCTTCAGCAGATTTTTTTTGAGAATCAAAATCGAGATCGTATGTAAGTCCGGAGCAACCACCACTCACAACGGAAACGCGCAATGGAGTATCCGAAGTGATCTGTTGTTCCTTACGAATTCGATGAATGCGTTCAGCCGCACTCTCACTAATTGTTATCGACATAACAGAATTTCCTTCAAGTCTAAAACCAACTTACATTCCAATTAAACAGAAATAACCTGGATCTCAGGATCAATTCGCTTCACCATACTTTCAATAGCGTAAAGCGTACCTGAAGTCGCTGTCGGGCAGGTTCCGCATGCACCCTGGTAGTGAACTTTCAGGCGGTTTCCATCCAGTCCAAGGATCTTCAAACCACCACCGTCCGCCAGTAAGTATGGACGAACCTGCTCATCGAGCAATTGGTTGATCTGAACAAGCCGAGGATCATCTGATTCCTGAACCTCTTTGGTTGCATGAACTTCAGCATCTTCCTCAATATTTTCCTGGGCTTTTGCCTGTCGGATTGGAGGTGCGAGTTTGCGCAGCAATTCAGACCAAACCGCATCTCCATCCTGCGTTACCGTTACATATCGATCCACATAATAAACGTTAATCACATGATCGATTTTGAACAGGGCGCTTGCCAGTTCATCACCTTCAGCTTCTCCACTGTTTTCGAATGAGAGGGTCACACCATTCGTCAGCGGTTCTGCGAGTACAAATCGCATCGCATCCGGGTTCGGGGTGCGTTCTATTTCTTTAATTTTTGGCATAGTATCTATTGTTTATTCAAAAAATGATTTAGCGTATTCAATTCCATCCACAAGGCGGTCAATATCCTCTTTCGTATTATAGAACGAGATGGATGCCCGTGTTGTTGCCGGCACGTTAAACCGCCGGAGTATAGGCTGTGCACAGTGGTGACCGGTTCTTACGGCAATTCCTCTTTTGTCGAGAATCATCCCGAGATCAGAGGCATGGATATCATCAAAAACAAATGAGATGACAGACGCACGAGTATCAGATTTACCAACAAGCTTCAAACCATCAATTTTTGAAACCTTTTCGAGCGCATAATTAACCAACTCCTGTTCTCGCTGTTCGATCTCCCCCATCCCGATATTTGCAAGATAATCGATTGCAGAACTAAATCCGATCGATGCTGAGATAGGGGGTGTGCCGGCTTCGAACCGAAATGGAACAACATTGTAGGTAGTTTCTTCAAAACTCACTTTATCAATCATATCACCACCTCCCCGGTATGGTGGCATCTCATCAAGCAGATGCTTTTTCCCATACAAAATTCCGAATCCTGTGGGTCCGCACATTTTATGAGCTGAAAACGCATAGAAATCAACATCTAAATCCTGTACATCAATACTCTTATGCGGAACGGCCTGAGCACCATCAACTACACAAACTGCGTCGTGTTCATGAGCAAGTGCTGCAATCTGTTTCACTGGATTTGTGGTTCCAAGCGCATTGGAAACGTGAACGACCGATACAATTTTCGTGCGATCGTTTAAAAGTTCTTTATACGCTTCAAGATCCAAATCACCGGAATCGGTTACCGGAATCACTTTAATCACCGCACCGGTTTCATTGGCCATCATTTGCCAGGGCACAATATTGGCATGGTGTTCCATCTGAGTCAGGATTATTTCATCTCCTTCCGATAGGTTTTGATACCCATAACTGTTTGCAACCAGATTTAAGGAATCCGTTGTACCAGTAGTGTAAATGATCTCAAATTCATTATCTGCATTGATGAGATCCCGTACCTTCCATCGTGCTTCTTCATAAGCATCGGTTGCCTTTTGGCTCAGCGTATGAATGCCACGGTGCACATTGGAGTGTTCATGCCGGTGGTAATGATCAATTCGGTCAGCTACCTGTTTCGGCATCTGGCTGGATGCAGAATTATCAAGATAGACCAATGGATGACCATTCACCTCCTGATGGAGTACAGGAAAATCATCCCTGATCTTGTCGAAATCTACAGCCGGTATGTCTTTTACTGCCTGTGGCATTTTATTTAGAGCTTTTATTAATTCCCCCTTCGAAGGGGGAAAGTGAGCCCGACGGATGTCGGGGGAGCTCGGGGGATGTACACCCCTCGCCTTCGCTACGCTTCGGCACTCCCCTCAAGGGGAGATTCTTCCTATCCTATGCAGAAACCTTCTCTACATTATTCGCTTTCGTATATCGATACACTTCATCAATAAGAAGTTTGTGAACCGAATCTACTTTTACATTTTCGATGGTTTCAAGTGCAAACGCATATGTCAGAACCTCTTTTGCTTTCTCTTCGGTCATACCGCGGCTCTGGAGATAAAAAACCTCATCGGCATCAAACTGACCAATCGTCGCTCCGTGTGAACAGAGAACATCATCTGCAAAAATTTCCAACTGAGGTTTTGTATTTACCAATCCATCTAACGAAAGCAGAAGATTCCTGTTTTCCTGGAATGAATCGATTTTTTGAGCATCACGCCGTACAAAAATCTTTCCATTGAAAATGCTGTGTGCATTGCCGTTAACCACAACTTTATGTAACTGGTGACTTTCAGCATGTGAAAACCGGTGATCCATCACAGAATGCGTATCTGCAATTTGGTCTCCATCGATCAATACAAGTCCGTCGAGTGTAAAATCTACTTCTTCATCTTCCTGAACAACTCGCGGCTCATTTCGTGTCAGTTTTCCGCCAAGTGTGATCGTATAGGCATGATACTCAGAATTTTTCTCCACGTATGCAATTGGCCGGGCAACGTGAATAGCATCTCTGCTATCGCGCTGAATTCGCACATGATGAATATGAGCACCTTGCTTCACCTTCACTTCGGAGACGGGAATTGTCATGTATCGGTTTTCAGAAAGACCGATATGATCTTCAACAATCGTTACATCTGATTCCTCTTCAGCCACAACCAACATTCGCGGTGTGGTGATATACGGTTCCTTCGCATCCGTATAAATATTCAATACCTGTATAGGTGCTTCCGCCTTTGCACCTTTTTCAAGATGAATATAAGCTCCATCCTCAAACATCAGTCCATTGAACGGCACAAACAGATCATCCTCATAATTAACCAGCTTATCCAGGTACTCCTGAACTGATTTCTCTTCAGCATGATCAGAAAGATTTCCTACGGTTACGCCTTTACCCAATCCACCGATTGAAGAATATTTTTCATGGTATCTCCCATTGATAAAAACCAAACGACTTCGGTCGGATTCGGGAATAAAGTATTGTTCGATATCCGTTGCGGGGAGTGTTCCGGCCTCCTCAAGATCTACAAAATCTGTGCGTGTAATTGGCTTGAGATTCGTAAATCTCCACTCCTCAATTTTTTTATGAGGAAACGCAGTTGAATTCAACTGTTCCAGGCTCTTTTCACGCAGACTTTTCCACTTCGTCTCTTCATTTACAGAGACTCCTTGCGCAAGTTGATGTAAAATCGATGATTTTACTTCAGTAGTTACAGCCATTACTTTGCCTCGCCATTTACAGTTGCATGTGCTTCTAACCATTCATAACCTTGCTCTTCAAGAGTTAATGCAAGATCCTTATCGCCAGATTTCACGATTTTTCCGTCAATCATAACATGTACAAAATCAGGGATGATGTAATTTAATAATCGCTGATAATGAGTAATCAATACAACGGCATCATCGTCTCCGTGTAGTTTATTGATTCCATTTGCTACTACTTTCAGCGCGTCGATATCAAGACCGGAATCGGTCTCATCGAGTAGAGCCAAAGCCGGTTCCAGTACTGCCATTTGGAAGATTTCATTCCTTTTTTTCTCACCGCCCGAGAATCCAGTATTCACACTTCGCTCAAGAAAATCAGGATTCATTTCAACCAGATCCAGTTTTTCACGAATGTAATCATCAAACTGAAGTGGATCGAGTTCTTCGCGTCCGCGTGAGGCGGCAATTGTATTATAGGATTCCCGAAGCAATGTTGTGTTCGTAACACCGGGAACTTCTACAGGATATTGGAAAGCGAGAAATACACCTGCATGAGCTCTTTCATCAGGATCCATCTCCAGGA
The DNA here is from genome assembly GCA_034521495.1 of Balneolaceae bacterium. NCBI lineage: Bacteria > Pseudomonadati > Balneolota > Balneolia > Balneolales > Balneolaceae > Balneolaceae bacterium. Next base: position 101,984 of record JAXHMK010000021.1, on the reverse strand, counting down.
TGCTTTCACCGTTAAACAGAATATCACCTTCTGTTACTTCATATTCCGGATGTCCCGAAACAACTTTGGCAAGCGTGCTTTTACCGCTTCCATTCGGGCCCATAATGGCGTGAATTTCACCTTTATTAATTGACAGATTTACGCCTTTGAGGATCTCTTCATCTTCACCCTCAACAACTACATGAATATTTTTAATTTCTAACACTTTAATTTATTTGGTTTTATTTTTGTTTTTTAAATCGTTTGCATATCCGACTTGATAGGGCAAATATATCGTCATTCCGGGCTCGATATCGCGAGGGATCTGCCTAATCGAGTTCAACATCGTAGTGTACACACCCCTGATGGCTTCGCTAAACGCTACACCATCTGTCCCCTCTCGAGAGGGGAGGAAACACCTTACCCAACACTGCCTTCCAATTTAATACCGAGCAGCTTATTTGCTTCTACTGCGAACTCCATCGGCAGCTCTTTGAGCACTTCTTTACAGAACCCGTTTACGATGAGTGAAATAGCATCATCCTCGCTGATTCCTCTCTGTTGCAGGTAGAAAATCTGATCTTCACCTACACGAGAAGTTGTCGCTTCATGTTCAACTTTAGCAGTTGGGTTCGAAGATTCAATGTATGGGAATGTATGTGCACCGCAAGTCTGGCCAATCAACATGGAATCGCATTGTGAGTAGTTCCGTGCTTTATCCGCTTTCTTGCTGATTTTAACCTGTCCGCGGTAACTGTTGTCAGAACGACCGGCTGATATCCCTTTCGAAATAATCGTGCTTTTCGTGTTTTTGCCTATGTGAATCATTTTTGTACCTGTATCAGCCTGCTGCATTTTATTTGTCACAGCAACAGAGAAAAATTCACCCACGGAATTATCACCCTGCAGAAGAACACTTGGATACTTCAGAGTAACTGCAGAACCGGTTTCAAGCTGAGTCCAGGAGATTTTTGAATTATCTCCGCGGCATGCACCTCGTTTCGTTACAAAATTATAAATACCGCCCTTCCCATCTTCATCACCGGCGTACCAGTTTTGAATCGTAGAATATTTTATCTCTGCGTTTTCAAGAGCAACAAGCTCAACAACCGCTGCATGAAGCTGGTGCTCATCATACATTGGAGCAGTACAGCCTTCCAGATAACTCACATGACTGTTATCCTCAGCAATAATGAGTGTCCGTTCAAACTGACCGGAATTCATATTATTGATACGGAAATACGTGGACAGCTCCATCGGACAGATGGTATCTTTTGGTACATAGCAAAAAGATCCGTCTGAAAACACAGCAGAATTCAGAGCTGCATAAAAATTATCGCGAGCAGGAACAACCGATCCCATATATTTCTTCACAAGCTCGGGATGATCCTGAACTGCTTCAGATATCGAGCAAAAGATTACCCCCGCTTCAGCCAGTTTTTCTTTGAACGATGTAAAGATTGAAACACTGTCGAAAACCGCATCTACAGCAACACCGGAAAGCATCTTCTGCTCCTCTAACGGTATTCCAAGTTTCTCATATGTTTCCCGGATCTTTGGATCTACATCATCTAAACTGTTCAGATTAGGTTTCTTTTTTGGAGCAGAATAATATTGAAGATCGTCGAACTTGGGACTTTCGTATGTAGCGTTAAACCAATCTGGTTCCTCCATCTCTGTCCAGGCATGGTATGCCTTTACCCGAAACTCCGTCATCCATTCGGGCTCATCTTTTTTCTTCGAGATCAGACGAACAATATCTTCATTGAGGCCGTTTGGAAAATCCTCATATTCTACATCCGTTGTGAATCCATATTTGTACTCCTCGCCTATCATGGATTCTAAAGCTTTAGTCTCGCTCATAAAATTATTGATCTGAGTGTTTAACTTCTTATTAGTAGATACAACAACTGAAAATTAGTAGTAGTTCGCACTATTTCAGTTACTTTAAACTTGATTATATTTATTTGGAATGAATCAATATAAGCAAAATCGTTTCTGCAATAAAGCTTTATTGATCAACAATTAAGAAAAGACCTACCTATCTGAAATGCCAATTGAAAGAGCTTATCAACGCTATAGAGATCAATGTGAAAAAGCTCGTCTGGAATTACAGAATCATCATAATATCGCACAATTAACAGGTAACCATCAGCTTGTGCTTAATAGTGCCCCAACTGAAACTGCATTTACAATATCGTCGACGGAGCATCCTCTGGAAAGATCCAAATAGGGTTTTGCAAGTCCCTGTAAAATTGGACCCGTAGCAACAGCACCTGCCAGTCGTTCTGTAATCTTGTAGGCAATATTTCCCGCATCAAGATTGGGAAAGATAAATACATTGGCTTTCCCTGCAAGAGGTGAGTCGGGCGCTTTACGGTGTGCAATTTCGGACACATAAGCGGCATCAAACTGAAGTTCCCCATCCATCTTCCAGGTTGTATTCCGTTTTTTGGCTAATTCAAAAGCTTCTTTTACAAGATCAACCCGCTCATGTTTTGCACTTGCTTTCGTTGAAAATGACAAGAAAGCAATTCGCGGCTCAACGCCGGTTAAAAGTTGATGTGTTGTACCGGAATCGAGAGCTATAGAAGCAAGCTGTTCTGAATCCGGATATGGAACAACTCCACAATCTGCATAAGTAAACACCTTCCCATTGGGCATCTCCATCAAAAATGTACTGGATACAATAGACGAGTTGGCTGCCACACCCACGGTTCTTAATGCAGCACGTATTACATCCGGAGTGGATGCTACCGAACCGGCTATTACAGAATCAGCTTCACCCGTTTCAAGCAGCCAACCCGCCGTAAATAACGGATCGTTACAAAGAGCCTGAATCTGTTCTTTTGTCGGATTTTTGTGAGCCAGTTTTTCTTCAAAAAAACGGGTTCTCTCTTGTTCTGAATTGTGATCGTTGGCCGGCAGGATTGAAATTTCATCAGAGACCTTTACATCATGTTTTTCTGCCAGTTCATGGATAAATTGATCGTTTCCAATCAAAACAGGAGTTGCTAAACCGTTCTCCAGGATAATATTTGCAGCGCGTATAACACGAATATCACGCTGAGCCTCGGGCAGAAGTACTCTCTTTCCAAGACTTTTTGCTTTCGATCGTATTGTTGAAATTATGCTCATTTTTTGGCGATAAATTAGCAATTGATTGTTAAGATGGCATGTACTCAAAGAAAATGCCAATGCCAATTGAGTAGGTTGTCTGTTTAAAAATCAAGGCTACTTTACTATCCAGAGCTGTTGTGGATTTATCCCATTTTTGTGATGTAAACTTACGCATATTTTATGTCCTTTTGTCTTGATACAAAAGAACGAAAAAATCAAGGCTGTGAATCCTTGGCGGCGGACACGAGTTCACCGTGGAATCCTTTCAATGGTCCATCTCGCTTATAGCCCTTACATTGCGTTTCTCACCGGTATGAAAGGATTCTTCTCACGGTTCAATCGTTGTCCTTTTTTCCGCCAACTATTCAAGGCCGACCTACACCCATTTTTTCAGTTTCCATTAAAAATATATAAAGTATTGATAATATTTAATATATAGACTATGGAATGCAACTTTCGGGGTAACTTATCAGAGCTGTTTATTTGTAAAAAAGAACTCATGACCATATCTGAAAATTTCATACGCTCATTTCTGATTTTCATGCGGGCTTTTTAAAAATCTGTATCCTTATTAATAACGTAATTCAACCCGAAAATACTGGATTCACGGTGCGAATTATACAATTTATTTTCCTGACTAAAACAGTAAAAGAATTGAGAAAATAGTTAGCACAATTCCCAGCCATTGCAACTTGGTAAACCGATCCTTCCAAAAAATCACTCCAACAAATGTTCCGCCGATGACGGTAAGTACATTTACCAAACTAAAAACAACTGCCCCGTTCATCCGTTCCAGGGCTTCGATCAAAAAAACGGCTGCCAGCATATTTGGAATCCCGATACAGGCACCGATCAAAAAATCCATTTTTTTAAACTGCCACTCTCTTTTATAGAGAACGGTACCTGCTCCCACCAAAAAAGCCGTAAAAAAAATCATTCCCATAAATTCACCTTTTGAAAGGATTTGATTGAATTCAGACTCATAAATTTTAAGAGATCCATCTCCAATTCCTGTAAAAAGAAACAGAATGGGCAGCAGCCAACCGGCATTAAATGATCCTCTGAAAAGGGTCTTTTTGTTAGGCAGTAAAAGGTACAAGATGAGAAATACCAGTATTACTCCAATCCACTGGTTGAGTGTTAACAGCTCCAGGTACCAAATTGTTGAGAGCAAAACCGGAACAATCAGTGAGATTCGCATCGCCGCAATGCTAATGCCAACACCATTCAGATCTACAGATTTGCTGTATATAAAAAAATTGAAGATGAATATAATACCAATCCCAATTGCCAAAAGAATAGGAGTAATCAGCTCTTGCGGTAAAACACCTGAACGATCCTGGCCGCCATACAGCAAAATAGCGGATGGAAAAGCTATCAGGTAGTTGACAGTAATAACCCGAATAGTATTCAGCTTTTTCTGTTCCGTCACCTTGAAAAAGTGAGCAATCAGCACGGACGATATCGAACAGAGAACAATATAGATCCAGCCAGCCATTACTCGGCGATATCTATTGTTAGGTTGCCAAATACCTGGATCTCCTGGGGACGGTCGTGGAGTCGTCTTGAGGTATAATCTACATTATTTTCCAGATGGCGTACAATTTCAGAAAGTTGCGTATTTCTTTGTTTGAGTGCTTCAGCTAAATAGTAACTAAATATATGATGACGCTTGTTCTGCGTATCCCCACCGATAAAAAGAGAGGATTCTTGACCCGGGCGGTGGCTAAATATAACTGCACTATTCGGAATCCTCCTCAACAGATTATCTGAAAAATTTTGAAGTGCTGCCTGATAATCTCTGGAGCCATTCAGCCCATTCGTTGATCCATTTGTAATAAATTCAAGATCGGCAAACAATACAACTGATGACGGATTTATTCTCTCGAAAGAGTTGAATATATCGTATTCGGGTTCAGATTCACCATCCTCAAATTTTTCAGGGTTAAGGTACAGGTTATTTAATTCATCGATAAAAGCCGAGCCCGAGAGATAGACAAATAAGGTTCCTGTAGAATCCATTTCTGATATATTTGAAAACTGATCCATCCCGTTTTCGGTAGAATCTATATCTATTTCAGAAATTTGATCTTCGTCCATTTGAAGTGCATACCTCATATAAAACCGAAACAGATCGTGATCTCGTCCCAAATACTGGCGTGGTTCAGTTTCTTCAGAAAATCCATTTGTGAGGATAATGGCACGATCATTTGGATTATTTTGCTTCAAAACCGGAACTGAATTTTCAACATCCACTTCACCAAAAGGTACTTCTGCAAATTCAAATACATTGGGCGATCCCGAACCAGTTTCCGACATCCATTCAATCACTCCGGCACTTCTGGACACAAATACTTCTGAGCCGCCAAATCTCACACGATACCATTGATCGGAATATTCGCCAATCAGTTCGAGCGAACTACCGTTTCCAATTTCGGTTACAACGTTTAACTCATTCACAGAAGGTGCATTTCGGATGACGGCCACAGGCTCAGTGATCGTCACAAAAGGGGCAAGGAAATCCGTAACAGGAATGCTGTAAGAAGATTCAAAGCCGTTGTAGGCAAGCTCTATTTCAAGTGAGGACTCGGCATCAACTTCGCTGTTAATATATTCAAGAAAAGATACCAGGTTGATATCAAAGCTACCCTCTTCGATCACAATATCCGATTCGGAAAAGACAACTTCCTCCTTGTACAAAATATCGAGGCTGATGTTCATTCCTTCGGCAAACGTATTCGTCTGTGTTGTATCGCTCAATATTTCCGTTCCGCTTCTGCGCTGCAATCGCGTTTCTCCGGTGTAAATGGGATCTCCGGTCGGCTCCATATTTGTGAAAGACAAACCACCCAACACCGCTGCTGCCACATTAAAAGCCACCTGCTGTCCCACGGATACGGAAGAAAGGATCAGGTTGGTATTTCCTGCCGTCATTGCAAATGCAGCACCTGTCATACCCAGCAGCATAAATTGCCACCTGGGCTTATATTTCTGAACAGTTCGTTCCACCAATACTCTCTCTTCGTACTGTTTTTCTACAACGGAATAGGTACCAAAACTCATTACCGGATCTTCCACAGTAGGCCCATCCTCGAGAAGCAGGATATGCTCTTCATTCAGAATTACGGGCTCTGTTTCTGTATTGATGGAATGCTGATCTGTAACCACCCACCGGCTCGATGAACAGGCACTTGTAAGAAACAAGCAGATTAAAAAAAGAAAAGAGCGTTTCATAGCAAACCAGATTTACAGTGAGATAACCCCACCAATCCCAAAAATGTGCCTGAACTTAAATTCATCTTCCATTCCCGGATCCGACAACCAAAACGGAATATCAAACCGAATAACAAAACCTCGTGGTTTCCCGAGATTATCCGGGATATTTAATGATAATGAGAAACCGGTTCCTGCATCTGCCAGCCAACCGTCAGAGGCCGTAGATTCACTCCCAAGTTCCGTTCCTGCATCAAAAAACAGGTACGAGTTAAAGGTTAAAAAATCCGATACATAAGGAATTTTCTGAAAGAGGACTCCAATGGGATTCCAGTAGTCAAACTCGGTATTTACAGCCGTTATCGATTTTGCGAGCGGAACATCGATATCATCCCCGTCGAGACTGGCAAAACCGCTGATCTCATGTTTCGTATATCCTCTGAGGTTAGCACCCCCGGAAACTTGCAGGTGACCGCTATTCATCCACGGCTGTGGAATTGTTCCTTTAGCCCTTGTAATTCCATTTTCCAGCCAGTTTACTGCTGGTTTACTGCTTACCGGGAAACGATATTCGGGATCGGCATGATCGGTAGCAAGGCCGGTGAATGACCGTATACGAAATCCCCAGTTTTCGTTGATCGGGATATTTTGAAGAGCCGTTAATGATAACACAGAATAAGTATCATTCAGGTATTGAAAGCTGCCCGAGGTTTCAACCTGGAACCATCCGAGCGGATTGTCGTCCTGCAAACGAAGCGTGAGTGTTGATAGAAATTTATCATGATCACTCCACAAAAACGGGAATGGCGTGTACTCATCATCAAATCTCTTCTGGTAGGATTGATAAAATCTCAACTCGCGATATCGGCGTTCATCAAATCCTTGCTGCCAGCGCTTGTTCAGTGCAACGCCGTGATTATGATATCCGGTACGGATGGAACTTCGAAGCTGAACACTGGCTTCACTCCCAAAGTCAGACCACGCCGGAATGGGCTCTGTAAATGAAACATAGTAAGATACGGGGAGGTCAGGAAACCATGTTCCCAGCCAAAAACCCGCATCAAGGCGGTGGGGGCCATCGTTAAACGTACCGGGAACTTGTCCTTTCAGCCTGAGCCCAACACGAATTCCATCCACATCATTATACCAGGCATCTGGGGCGGGCAGAAATTCATAACCTGCACTTTGTGCATCAACATTTCTAAAGAAGAAAATGAACGGCAGAGTAAGTACCAGCGATAAAATCAGTTTTGTGATACGAGCCAATCGTCAAGAATTTGATTGGAGGTTACAATGTTATTCAACAGTTTTAGCAAACGTTGTTGTTCCGGCCAAATGATCAGTTCCGTAGCTTCCCTGATATCAAACCACTTTGCTGTGCTATGTTCCTTGTTAAGAGTTATTGAATCAGAAGGATCTATTTCTGCAGCAAACGCAGGAATCAATAAAATTTCGTCCGTATTCCACTCATAAAAATGATTGAGGCTGGGAATTGTCCAAAATGTTGCGGGCTTCAACCCGGTTTCTTCGTTGAGTTCCCGGAGTGCCGCTTCCCAGTGAGCTTCGCCCTCTTCTACTTTCCCCCCGATCATCCGCCACTGACCATCATATTTTTCTCCCTCGGCCCGTTTTAACAACAGAAACTCCAGGCTCTCTTTATTGAATCGATATGGATAGAGATCGATCAGTTTTTTTTTAATCATTCTTCAAAACCTGTTCCTTAAAGTATACCATTGTTTTTTCCAGGCCTTCACGCCGACCTATTTTTGGCTCCCATCCCAACACTTGCTTTGCTTTGGAAATATCCGGCTGCCGTACCTGTGGATCATCCTTTGGAAGTTCCCGGAATTCAATCTCACTATTGCTTCCTGTTACTTCGATAATCTCCTTCGCAAAATCCAGGATTGACACCTCTTCAGGATTCCCAATATTTACGGGTTCCACTTCGTCGCTTTCTGCCAATCGAACAATTCCTTCAATCAGATCATCCACGTAGGTGAAGGAGCGGGTTTGGCTTCCATCCCCAAAAACCGTGAGTGGCTTCCCTCGCAATGCCTGCCGGAAAAACGTTGGCAGAGCACGTCCATCTTTCAGACGCATTCTTGAACCGTAGGTATTAAAAATCCGAACAATTCGTGTGTCAATATCATGGTAACGGTGATAAGCCATTGTCATCGCTTCGGCAAATCGTTTTGCCTCGTCATAAACACCCCGTAAGCCCGTGGGATTGACGTGCCCCCAGTACGTTTCTTTTTGAGGATGTTCAAGCGGATCTCCATACACCTCGCTCGTTGAAGCAAGAAGAAGTTTGGCATCTTTAGCACGTGCAAGCCCCAGTGCCTTATGTGTTCCAAGTGAGCCCACCTTCAGTGTCTGAATGGGCATCTCGAGATAATCAATAGGAGATGCCGGAGAAGCAAAATGCAGAATCAGATCTAACGGCCCATCCACATACAGATAGTTTGTAACATCGTAATTAATAAACTGAAACCTCTCCTGTCCTATAAGATGCGCAATGTTTTTTTCTGAGCCCGTGATCAGATTATCCATACAGATCACATCCCAACCCTCACTGTGATATCGATCACAAAGATGAGATCCCAGAAATCCTGCTCCGCCGGTTATTAGTATTCTTTTATCCACAATATTTATAGTTGAGTTGAAGCAGAACTTATCAAGATTTATCCTGCTATAGATTTACACTGGGTCTTCCCACACTTATATAGGTTAATCCAGCTTCTTTTGCTCTCTCAAGATCATAGAGATTTCGTCCGTCAAAAATAATCGGTTCGTTCATTACCTTGGCAAAACGATCCATTTCCGGTCGTCTGAACTCGTTCCATTCCGTACAGATAATCAGCGCATCCACTCCATCAATCACGCTGTCGCGATCTTCCATGAATTGCATCCTGGAGAGTGTTTCTTCTGAAGAAGCTTCTTTAAATGTTTCAATCGCTTCAGGGTCGTACGCTTTCATAGAAACGCCCATCTTTGCCAATTGTTCTGTAATGTACAAGGAAGGTGCCTCACGAATATCATCGGTTTCCGGTTTGAATGACAGCCCCCAAATTCCCACTGTTTTCCCTTCTAAATCTCCGTTGTAATACAATTTCATTTTGTCAACGATGGAAACTTTTTGGGATTCGTTCACCTTCATCACCGAATCCAGAATCTTGAACTCATACCCATATTCGCCGGCTGTGTGATGGATTGCCTGAACATCTTTAGGAAAACAGCTGCCCCCATAGCCAATTCCGGCAAAGAGAAACCGTTTACCAATTCGGGTATCCGTACCGATGCCGCGCCGAACATTATCAACGTTGGCACCCACTTTTTCACAAACATTGGCAATTTCGTTCATGAAGGTGATTTTTGTGGCGAGCATGGCATTGGCAGCGTATTTAGTCAATTCAGAGCTGCGCTCATCCATAATGATAATGGGATTGCCGCTGCGAACAAATGGCTCATAGAGAGCTGTCATTATGTTGGCAGCTTTCTCACTTTGGGTACCCACAACAACCCGTTCGGGCTTCATAAAATCTTCCACTGCGGCACCTTCACGGAGAAATTCGGGATTGGATACAACATCAAATTCGGCCTCTGTCCTGGATGCAATTCTTTCGCTTACTTTATCAGCCGTTCCAACCGGTACGGTGCTCTTGTTAACAATCACTCTGTAGTCTGGGTATTTGTTGAAAAGATCTCCCAGTTCGTCGGCTACATCCAATACAAAACTTAAATCAGCCTGCCCGTTTGCACCCGGAGGAGTAGGCAGGCATAGAAAAATAATTTCTGATTCTTTGAAAGTGTCTTCCAGGTTGGTTGTAAAATGGAGCCTTTTTTCCCGAATAGCCCGATCGAATACGCGGTTAAGACCCGGTTCATAGATCGGTACCTCACCGTTTTGCATCTGCTCAACTTTCTTTTCATCTATATCAACACAGATTACATCGTTGCCGCTATCTGCAAAACATGTGCCGCTTACCAGGCCAACATAACCGGTACCAATCACTCCAATTTTCATTTTTTAACGCTCAATATTTTTTATTTCCAGTTCTAACTTTCCAGCGGGGACATCTACGGTTACTTCATCCCCGATTTCTGTACCCAGTATGGCCTGGCCAATCGGTGAGTCCACGGAAATTTTACCCTGTTTGAAATCAGCTTCATCTTTTGAAACCAAGGTATACTTCATCTCCTTGTCAGTCTTTTTATTGTGAATAGTAATAGTAGACAAGAGATATGCCTTAGATGTATCGATATCATCTTTTTCGATGATCTTTGATGTTGCAAGAGTATTTTCGAGCTTTGCAATCTTCGTTTCCAGATGTCCCTGAGCTTCTTTAGCAGCATCATATTCCGCATTTTCACTCAGATCACCTTTTGCCCGAGCTTCCGCAATTTCCTCGGCAATCTCTTTTCTTCCTCGTGTTTTTAAATCTCTTAATTCCTTATCTAACTTCTCGTACCCTTCTTTAGATAGATAATTTTTTTTCATAATAGTTGATATTGGTTCTCTTTTAAAATAAAAATAGCAGTACAGTAACTGCTATTTTTAATTCCTATTTTTGACTCTGATTCAGATTTATAAAAATATGATGATATGCGGTGTTTCCCAACCCCTTTTTTTACATAAAAAAGAAGTAACCCCGAACTATTTTTGCTGTCGTTCCGGGTTTCGTACGTGTTTAGCGGGTCGAATCAATCAACCTGACAGCACCAACGGATCTGTCAGCGTTGTAAACCAACGATAATTCCCCTTGACGCTGACAGGAGACTCGGAAAAGCACCGGGCCACGCTGTCAGGTGTGTCGTTTCGGGCTTCAACCTGGAACCTCCATACCGTTGACCTATCACGGTTGGTATCTTTGGAGATGCTGAATCGAGCCTGCCACGGGAATGCAGGGTCCAGCATGACGGTATTGAAGTTGGCAGCCCAACGACTCCTTTCCTCTACTTAGTAACGCCCTGGTCTTCTATTGAATTTACCGTCAAATGAATATTTACCTGCTCCTGTTAAAAACAGAACAATAAACATTGTTAAAAACAGTGCCCCTTTCTCTTTATCTCCAAAGGGGTCATCGGCATGAGCCACGAAAACCACAACGATAAAATTAATAACCAGGGGAATAAGTGCCACTCTTGTCCATAATCCGATAAGTACAAAGAAAGCACAAATAGCTTCAGCAAATGTTACCAGAAACAGTGAAACGGCAGGTCCTATCCCAAGCGGATCACCAAATCCAAAATTTCCCTCTAAAATTCTCAACAGTTTTGGAATTCCATGGGTCATAACCAAGCATGCAGCTCCGATCCTCAGAAGCATTATGGCTACATCGGGACTTATAATTTCATTCAAACGGGGTGAGTTCAGTTTTTTGAACATAACGAAAAATATTGCTGTATCAGTTGAAAATTCTGTCTGTTTATTATCTGATATTTAATCTTCGTGAATGAGCTTCTCATCGGCTTGAAATGGAGATGGACGTCTGAATTTCACGTCATTTGCACCGTTTTCTTCAAAAATATTGAACATCTGTTCCCTCATCGCTTGAATTTTCTCCTGGTGTTCGGGGGCATTAATCAGGTTATGCATTTCATTGGGATCGGTCTCAAGATCATAGAATTCATTTTTATCCCACACTCCGTGATAGTAGATGTACTTGTAGCGGTCACCACGAATTGCATACGTTGTAGGTGTGTGCGGAAATGAGTGCTCCCAAAAATATTGGTAAACAAATGTTGAGCGCCAGTCATTGACAGTCTCACCGGCTAATAATGGCAGAAATGATTGACCGTCAACTGTATGACCGTCAGGCATCGACCCTCCAGCTATGTCGAGAAACGTTGGGGTCATATCAATATTCATGATATTCTCCTCAATTACAGTTCCCGGTTCAATAAATCCAGGTGCCCATGCCAATAGTGGAACTCGCATTGATTCTTCATACGCCTGACGCTTATCAATCAGACCATGTTCACCGAGCATAAATCCGTTGTCTCCCATGTAGATGACCAAAGTCTCTTCAGCCAGCCCCTGCTCTTCCAGGTACTCCATAACACGCGCAACACTTTCATCTACAGCCAGAAGAGATTCGCTGTAACGGGTAATAATTTCGTCCAGATCCTGGGGATGATCGTCCCTGTTGTGATACATATAATCCACACCGTGCCAGCTATAACGCTGTTCGCGAACCCAGTCGGGCTTGCCTTCGTAGTTGCTTTCAATATTTTTCATCGACTGAGGCTTCGGGATATATGCATCGGCGTACTCCCCTTCATGTCGCTGAGAAGGTTCAAATTCGGCATGGACCGCTTTGTGAGACAGATAGGCAAAAAACGGTTTGTCACGGTCAACCTCATCCAACCAGTTGATCGTATAGTCAGTCAAAATATCTGTGATATATCCCTCATAATCATCTCGTTCTCCATCGATATTCAACGTGGGATTATAATAGACCCCCTGTCCACGAAAGCTCACCCATCGGTCAAAACCTGGTTTGGGATTGTCATGATCAGCACCAATATGCCATTTTCCAAAATATCCCGTCTGATAACCGGCCCGCTGAAGTGCCTCACCAATCATGGGAGTCCCTTCCGGCATAATATTGTGATTGTCCACTACGCTGTGACGAAACGGATACTGACCTGTAAGAATAGAAGCCCGGCTCGGCGAACAAAGTGATGTACTCACAAAAGCGTTGGCAAGATGTGCACCCTCTTCAGCCATTCGATCCATTGCAGGTGTTTCAAGAAAATCGGGTCCATCGGGATGAAAGCCCATGTAATCATACCGGTGATCATCGGCCAGGATAAAAACAATATTTTTTTGTGTTTGTTGAGCAAAACTAAGAGAACTACATATCATCAAAAAAGAGAGGAGAAATGCGAGAGATGAAAGACGTTTCATACTGGATCAGTTTATTTAATGTTTAACTGTGAGACAATAATAGAGGATTTAAGTTTCTATTTCTTCTTGAAATTGTAAAAAAAGTGGAAAGACACTGAAACGCTTGATGCTTATTTGGACCAAGCCACCTTCAAGCGTCCGCAGGTCCTTCCCCAACGGATTCGCTTTGCGAGAAGCGTGGCGGGTTTACAAGCAAGAACAATGCAATCGCGACATCTATCCACAACGCCCCAACGCTTCAAGGAACTCCGCTCCGCTTCGTACGCTTGAAGGTTGTTTAATCACAAACTCCTTACTCCATATGATCCTTAATGCTGAACTGCTCGTTATCAAGCGGACGAATCCAGATATTTCGATAGCTTACTTTTGAATTGTGATCTTGCAACTGAATCGGTGCTTTTCCGTGAGCTTCATATTCCGGATAACCTATATATGGTGTATGACCGTAAATTTCCGTGTTATTTTGCACAACCACTCCATTCCAGATCACCGTAATTCGCGCCGGCTCTTTTAGTGATCCGTCATTATTAAACCGGGGAGCTTTGTAGGAGATGTTATACGATTCCCATTCACCCGGTTTTTTGGCTGGATTTACCAGCGGAGAGGTTTGTTTGTAGATACTCCCGGCCATCCCGTTAATGTAGGTGGGATTATTCCAGGCATCCAGTACCTGCAGCTCATAGCGGCTCTGCAGAAAAATTCCACTGTTTCCGCGATCCTGTCCTTTATGCTCCATATTCATGGGAGACCGCCATTCTATATAGAGTTGTACATCGCCAAATGACTCTTTGGTTTCAATACCACCTGTTCCGGGAACAACTGTCAAAGCTCCATCATCTTCTATTTCCCACCCTACGTCTCCACCACCATTCATTGATTGCCAATGATCGGTATCAGTGCCGTCAAATAGAATGATTGCATCTGAAGGTGCGTCGATAAAAATGTCATCTCCCGCTTCAACTTTTTCTACTTCGGGTTCATAAAATTCCGTGTCTGCGGGTTCCATCTCCTGTTGATCTTGAGCGCAGGATACAGTTAAAAATCCAAAAAAAAGAAGTAAAGTGATAAGAGAGGTAAGCGTGGGATTTAGTATGGTATTCATAGGATGATTCGTTTTTAAGTGTTTGCTTCAGTGAATGGATGTGGCTAAAGCCACTTATGTTAAGATGGCCTTGTGAGCCCGTCAGCTAAAGCTGACGGTAATAGATACTTATCTATTGCAGTTGGCTTTAGCCAACTGAAAGAAAGTCCATACCATCTGTTGGACTTTAGTCCCATTCCACCATTCATGTTAAAAACATTTCTGAAGATCGAATTATAATGTTTTATCTACAGTTTGTCAGGGTTCTCATATGTTTAATCAGTCTCCTAAATTCTTTGAAAGCTTTCTGAAAAACATGGCAATGACAGAAAATCCAAAGTTTCCTTATACACTCGGAAATGTCCACGGATTTCGGTAATCCGGTTTGATGATATCCGAATATTCATGCTCGTCAATCAGCTTGCCGGTGTTGTAAAATTTAAGTGTATCTCCTGTCAAATAAGAGAGATTCCCGAGGTGACCGTACATGGCAGCCATGTGCCCCGCCTCAATAGGTGCCGCTGCGGTTTGATTTCCGCGAATACTTTCAATGAAATTATTCGCATGTACATCGTGATAAGAGCTATCTCCCTCCTCGGAAACTCTTTCAACAAGGGGTTGATCATCTTCACCTTCAACCGGGATAATTTCCCAGCTTTCACGATTCACCACAAGCGTGCCTTTATTGCCCACAAAAGCAATTCCATAGTGGCGGTTGTACGGTCCCATTTCCAATCCGCCGGTGTGTTTCCACTCCATATTAAAATCATCGAAAGCGTAGGTCGTGGTCTGTGTATCGGCCACTTCAATGGCACGATCCATTCCGGAAAATATACCACCTATTGAGTGAACGGAGTTTGGCATTCCGTCAACTTCCATCGCCCAAAGTGCAATATCCAGGAGGTGAACACCCCAGTCTGTCTGAACGCCGCCTCCATACGGCCAGAAAAATCTCCATGAACCGTGATATCGGTTTTGGTTGAAAGGGACGATCCGGTGCGGGACCCAACCACATATCGTAATCCACACCATCCGGAACAGGGCTGTCTTCAACCGGATTCGCTCCGACTCCATATCCAAAATTTCCCCAGAGATCTACCTGCCGAATTTTTCCAAGATGCCCGGATTGAACAAGATCAACCACGTGCTGCCAGTGGGCGCCGCTTCTCTGCTGCTGTCCCACCTGGACAACGTGTCCATAATAGTTCGCAGCTTTCTTCATTACATTAATTTCCGCGATGGAGTTGGCCAGTGGTTTTTCAACATACACATGCTTGCCGGCCTCCAGCGCATGAACCGTTTGCAGGCAATGCCAGTGATCGGGTGTGCCGATAATGACAGCATCCAGATCAGGATTCTCAAGAAGTTCACGGTAGTCACCGTATAGTTGCGGAGCCGATCCGGTCATCTCCTCGACATCAGAAGCCCGATCCTCCAAAACATTTTGATCCACATCACACAAGCCGATGCAATTTACACCTTCAACATTCAGAGCATTGGTCAGGTCACCAAAACCCATTGATCGGCAGCCGATCAGGGCCACGTTCACCGTATCAGATGGAGCTACAGTTAGATTTTTCAGTCCTGCTAACGGAGCAATACTCGCCCCTGCAAGAGCACTTCCGGATGTTTTTATGAATTGACGTCTTGTGAATTGGGTCATGGTCGTAAAGTTTTTAGGTTGAACAAAAATGTTATTGTTACGACTCTAACTATAAATGATTTTTTGAAGTGATGAAAGCGGTTTTTTAGAGAATTTCACATTTTTTGGAAAATATAAATTTGAGACAATTACTTTTATTATCGAAAGATCTGAGAAATCATAAACTGAACCTCAGCTTCTCCTTCATCAAGAATCGTTGTAAATAAAAGATTACCTTCGCTGTCTGTTTGCTCTGTCGTTACTTGGTCCCCATCTATTTTTAATTCATAATTGGTATCAGGTGCAAGATCTTTTAATTCCCATTGTACCTGCGTTTTTACCTGCCCTGAATGACCAAAATATGTAGATGGAACCACTATACTTCCTTGGACAAGTATTTCCGAATCCGGTTTCCATGATTTCAAAATAACGTCGATTTGCTGTGAAGCATGAATTTCGATCCCATCTGCTCGAGGAATTTCGAATGGAAAACTGTGATACTTATATCCACCGCCTGGCAGTACGGTTGTTTTCACTCCCGGAAATAGTCCATCATAATGTCCGGCAAGTACTACTCGTTCGCCGCCATGATACAACCAACCGGGAATATTGTTATCCCAGGTATTGCGAGCCTGGTAGTAGATAGGCATCTGCCGGTCATCTTTAATTTTTCCATGCTCATCAGTTAAGAACGAAAGATAGGTCACTCCCGCATCCTGCCAGTCATCCAGGCCCACCTTCGATGTCTCCATGACCTGACGAAATGGGCCAAAATTTACACCATCACTTGAAACCGCCTGGCTCACTCCTGCAAAACCACCCGACGTGTATAAATGAAATTCCTCTGTCCGTTCCACATAGGTAGCCGCAATATGTCGATGAACACCCATCGGTATGGTATTGCGATGCTCCCACTCAACCCCATCCGATGATGTATGAATACCGACATTCACATTATCGCGGATTGCATACAGATAATAGGTTTCATTGACGTAGAGAACGACAGCATCCTTTGTATAGGTCTCGTCAATCACCAGCCCATGTTTATCCCAGTTTATTCCGTCTTCACTGGTGGCATAAGCGGTATACCACGAATCCGGGGCATTCACTGCATACCATGCCCGATATAATCCATCTACATACAACACACTTATCTTCTCGGCGCTGGAATATTGATCAGGATCGTATGTAAATACCGGAGGATTATCGTATTTATTCCAATGGAGTCCATCATCACTTTCGGCAAATCCATATCCCCTGCCACGTTCAATATTATCCCGCATTCGATACCACATCAGGTAACGATCCCCTTTCTTCATGGTGGTCTGGCCTCCCACCCAATTCCCCTGATCCTGAGTGATTTCAGGAAGCCGCGGCAGCGTTACAAATTGCGGGGAACGGGTCCACTGTCCCGACGCCATTCGAAATGGTGCCGACTCCACAGATACATTATCAAAATCTAAAATCGCTTTACTACCTGAACCTGTTCGTACAACAATTCCAATCGCTTCTGGTACTACACTGCTGTATCCGTCAAGTTCAGCCATGATTTCACCGCTCTGAATATCTTCAATCGTTGCACTGATATCCTCTTTTCCGCTTCGGCTGATCGTTAACCGTAAAACATTTCCAGACTCCGCCTCAATGACAGATGCCTGATGGCTCAAATCTTCAAGAGAAGCCTCAAACCGGCCATCGTCGTTACGAGGCGTTAAGCGAACACCCGTATAGCGGTCATAGGATTCCAGCAGCCGTAAACCCACTGACCAGTCGGTATCGTCAGCCTCCACCCGAAAATCGATGCTAACCTTCGCCGGCAGTGCCAGGTAAAACGCATTACTGACTTTCACCCACTCGTGTTCCTGTCCGTCGGCCTGCCACCGAAGTGAATAATTTCCTGATATGGGGTTACTGTCGTTTATAGTAAACTGAGGGCGGATCCACTCGTCAGAATCTCCGATATAATGAGGACGAAAATTTCGCCAGTCACCGGTTTCAAACCCATCTTCATTCTGAGGCAACAATCCTGAGTTTTGAGCATGACTGATAGTCGAAACCAAGAGTATTATTGATGCAGTGAGAAGGAAATTGACACTAAACCAACCAATACATTTCAAAAATTTATTCATTTTTAAATCCCTATTCATTCACGATCTCTTCAATTAATTGTTGGTTAAGATTTGTCAGCTCTTTTACGATATCCGGATATTGTTCAGCAAAATTGACCATCTCTGTTTTATCTTTTTCCAGATTGGACAGAAACAACTTGTCGCTTTCTGTCAACTCTCCTTTATCACTTGTATCTCTCGGATTACCAATTAATTTCCAGGGGCCTTTTCGTACAGCCCATTGATCATTTTCGCTCATTCCTTCAGACCAGTACAGAACATCATGCGGGGATTCAGATTCATCGGATAACAGAACCGGCAATAAGTTTTCCCCATCCAGTTTCACCCTTGGGAGATCTGCTCCCGTGATCTCTGCAATTGTTGGCAGCCAGTCTGTACCATGGGCTATTTGATCCCGCACAACACCTTCAGGTAGTGTTCCCGGCATCGAAGCAATAGCGGGAACGCGAATACCCCCTTCAAAAAAACTGAATTTTGCGCCCCGGTAATCCCCGGCATTGCCGCCGCCGTAGCCTGCCCGTGCTTCGGTTGAATGTCCATGGTCTGACTGGAAAATAATCAATGTATTGTCTCGGATACCCAACTCATCCACTTTTTCGACAATGCGGCCGATCTGTTCATCGGTTGTAGATACGGAGGCAGCATAGGATCGTCTCGGTTCTTCCAAATCTTTGTAGTGTTCCATATAGTGATCGTAGGGATGCAATGGATAGTGAGGCAACCCAAAAGCCAGATATAAAAAGAAAGGCTGATCGTGTTCGGCCTCCATAATATCAATCGATTCCCGTACGATTAAATCACCAATGTGGGTGCCTGCTTCCCATATTTCCTCTCCATTTCGGTGCAGGTCATGCCATCTCGGGGGCTTTCCCCATGGAGCCTGGCCATAGTTGAAGTGCGACCATTGATCGACGACTCCCCCTAAAAATCCAAAACTGTAATCAAACCCCTGTCCGTTTGGGCCGGGTGATGTCCCCAAGTGCCACTTTCCGATTTGTGCTGTTTTGTAGCCGGCCTCCTGAAGCATCTCAGCAATGGTCACCTCTTCCTGTGGCAGGCTGTTTCCATCTCCAAACATGGTGGGATGTGATTCAGCATTTCCCGTCAGACCCACACGCAGTGGATAGCGGCCTGTTAACAACCCAACCCGGGATGGTGTACAAACGGCTGCCGCGGCATAAAACTGAGTAAATTTAACACCCCGATCGGCAAGGGCATCCATGTTTGGTGTATGCAGATCATTCGAACCGTAAGAGTTGACATCCAGCGTGCCATGATCGTCCGTAAACAGAATGATCACATTTGGTGGTGATTGATTATACTGCGCATCAACAAGATCAACTGTCAGAATTATTCCAAGGATGAGTACCGTTATATAAGTAGAGATTCTTTTAAACAGAAGGAGTAAGCCGTTTATGAATTGAAGTACAATGAATTTATTCAAGTGCTTTAATTTTTTGGTTCTATTTGTTACTAAAAATCCATCCATTCTAATTGCTCCCACTTTTCAGGACCGTCATTTTTTTGAGGTACTCCGGGTGTGCTTCGGCCTTCGTTTATATATTTTTCAAGCAGTGATTTAAGCTCTTTCACCTTTTTGGGGTATAGATTAACAAGATTAGACTGTTCAGCAGGATCCTTTTCCAGATTATACAGTTGAAATAATGGCAATCCTTGCAATTCCTCCTCAGTTCTTGGAGAGCTCCATCCACCAGATCCGGGCCACAGGATTAGTTTCCATTCTTCTTTAATTATTGCAAATCGACCATTAATAGAATGAAGTACGGTAGCCTCACGTAACGGAGTCTCATAATCTTCTTGCTTCAAAACCGGTAAAAAACTGTAGCTGTCTTCACCCGATTCATCAGGTAATGTTACCCCAACCATATCAGCAAACGTTGCCATGAAATCCACAGTGCTGATGGATTCATCCGTTTCAAATGAGCGGGATATCCCATCCGGCCAGCTTACAACAAACGGCACTCTGAGGCCCCCTTCAAAAATATCGGCTTTATGCCCCCGATAAATATAACTTGGATTATGGCCTGCTCTGGCGAGTTCGGGAAAATCAGATCTGGGTGAGGCTCCGTTATCAGTTGTAAAAATGATCATCGTATTTTCAAGAATATCATTCTGTTTCAGAGCCTCCGTAATCTGTCCCACCACATCATCAACCTGTAATACAAAATCGCCATACATATTGGAATTGCTTTTACCCATAAATTCCGTAACCGGAAGAATAGGCGTGTGGGGAGCTGGTAATGCATAATACAAAAAGAAAGGTTGGCCGGAATCCGCCTGCCGATCAATATAGTGAACAGATTGATCAGTTAAATGGGGCAAAACATCAACATGGGTAAAGTCCGCCCCGGTAAGCCCTTTCCTCCAAAAACCTTTATAATCGTAATTTACAGTTGTTTTTACAGGAATAGACGTTGGCAGATTATCTTCAACATAGACATAAGGAGGCATGTCCAGTGAAGCTGAAATACCGTAGGAATAACTAAATCCGCGATCTTTCGGGCCATTTTTAATGGGCTGGCTATAATCCACATCCGGCCGAATATTTGCATCATCAAGATTCTCAGGCGGATTTCCTTTAAATTCCCAATCCCAACCCAGATGCCATTTCCCTATAAAAGCTGTATGATAATTGCTTTCACTGTAGTATATCACCGACGGTAAGCCGATCGTCTGAATATCAAAGGTTCGGAAAATCCCCAAGCTACTCTGCTTTTTAGCGATCGAGCGCCAATTGTACCTTCCTGTCAAAAGGCCGTAACGAGTTGGAGTACATACAGCAGAAGACATTGTATATGCCTGAGTGAATTTGACTCCATTTTCTGCCAGTTGATCAATGTGGGGGGTTTCGAAGGCTGAATCTTCATTATAGGATGACACATCACCATATCCCATATCATCGGCTAAAATAATTATAATATTAGGCCGCTGATTCTGGTTTTGCTGAGCGTTAAGGGAACTACACCCTGAAACCAAGAGAACTATTAAAATGATTCCTATCCTGTACACTTTCCTCCTATTTAATCTTTAAAGAAACAAAAATTCATTATCCATATAATTCACCATTCCAAACTACACCAATCCAATACTTCGCAAAAATTGATCTTGTTTCTTCTTTGGGTAGAAAGGTCTTTTTACTAAAAAACATTGTTCTATAAAATTTCAGACATACCTGTCTATTCGTTATCTGAGTAATCAATACTTAAATCATTATCCCGTACATCGTTTAGTTTCTGCTTTAGCCGCTCCTGAAATTCAAGTACAATGTTTTCGAATTTGGGATTATAAGCCAGGTTGTTGTACTGCTTTTCATCATATTCCATGTCATACAACTCCATCCCGCTGTCTGCATCCTCATCGTACTGAATGTATGCCCATTTATCGGTTCGAAGCAGATAGGCAAATTCTCCTCTCCATCGGTTCATCGAAAAGGCGGCGTCGCGAACGTCAAATTCCGGGTCTTCCAACACCGGCACCAGGCTCTTTCCTTGCAAATGCTCTGAATAGTCCAGCCCTGCCAGTTCCGCAATGGTGGGATACAGATCAAGCAGCTCCACAAATGAGTGGCTTACTGCCGGCTCCTGTCCGGGAACTTTGATGATGAGAGGGACCCGTACCGACTCCTCTAACAGGCTCACCTTCATCCAAAACCGGTGTTCTCCCAGCAGGAAGCCGTGGTCGGAGGCAAAAATCACGATGGTGTTCTCTTCAAGACCTTCCTCTTTCAGGGTTTGCAGCACCTTGCCCACTTGGGCATCCATGTAGGTCACCGAGGCGTAATAACCCGCAATCGCCTTTTTCTCCTGCTCTTCGCTCATCCGGGCGTTCACACTGGTTACGTAGTTGATTCCACGTTCGGGTATATCGTCCCAGTCGTTTTCTACCTGTGGAGGGAGTACCATCTGCTGGTGGGGATAGGGCTCAAAATATTCCCTGGGCGCTACAAACGGCACATGGGGACGGACAAATCCCACGGCCAGGAAGAACGGTTCGTCTTTATGCTCCCGAATCAGTTCGGAGGCTTTTTCTGCCGTCTTGCCATCAGAGTGGACGTCGTCTCCCCCATCAGCTTTTACAATGGTCATCACATTGCCGCCCTGCCGGGGCTTGAGTCCGTATGGATTGTTCTGAACCAGTTCAGCCTCGCCTTTGGCCTTCCATTCAGGGCCCTGGCTGTTAAAGCGTTCATCCCAGGAGGCAGGATCATCGGGACCGTTCGAACCCTCTTCAATATGAATGGGAACACCCATGTGGTAGATTTTGCTGACTCTGGCGGTGTAATATCCATTTTCTTTAAAAAGCTGAGAAAACGACTTGCGGTCCGGCCCTACATTCTCCCGGCCGCTCACATAGCCATACGTGGTGGTAGCATTGGGATAGTAGCCGAACATCAGCGAAGCGCGCGATGGCCCGCAAACCGGGTATTGAGAGTAGGCCCGGGTAAAGCGTGTACCTTCCGATGCCAGCCGGTCGATGTTTGGGGTTTGGCTGATCGTATTTTCATACGAAGAAACCGCCGTTGCCGTCAGGTCATCAGAAATAATGAAGAGTACATTTGGTTTTTCCTCTGTTTGAGCCAAAAGATTGCCGATAAACAGTGCCCCATAGAATAAAAACAGTGTAATATATTTCATAAATAAATGAGTGAGTTTTGAATCTGAACGTTTACTGATAGAATCCCTCCCTGGTATTTTCTTCAATAATATCTTGCAGTTTATTGAGCACTTCTTTCTGCTCCTCAGAAAGCTGTTCTAACGCAATGGGTGGGTCCTCTTCTAAAAGGTCTTGCGACAAGTCATAAAATCGGCCGTCCTGATAGTATTTATACCGGTGTGTTCGTGCGAATTCATCTCCGGGACCGTCAGGATCGTTATTGCGATTCCACCATATGTAGAGCCAGTCTCTTAAGTTTGATTCTTCCCCGCGTAACACCGGAGCGAAACTTTGCCCATCCAGATTTAACTCATCGGGGACGTCAATTCCGGCAATATCGGCAATGGTGGCAAAGAAATCGGTAAATCCTATCAAATCCTCATTTACAACTCCTTCCGGCACCACCCCGGGCCAGTTTGCGATTAAAGGCACATGGGTTCCGGCAACGGTTGAAGATAATTTCCCTCCCGTAAACTCTTCACCATTCACGATAGAGGTAATTCCGCGGGCCGTCCCATTATCGGAGGTAAAAATAACTAATGTATTCTCTCGTAAATTCAGTTCTTCGAGGTGAGTGACGACCTTGGTTACAAGTTTATCCACATATTCCACCATATCGCCAAAATAGATCTCATCACCCAAGCCAGGCGCTTCTTCGGTATCTCCGCGTCTCGCCGTCGGATCCCAGTCCGGAGAGTCGGGCGTTGGTTCAAACGGAAAATGAGGTAAATTCATCGGATAATACACTAAAAATGGTTGATCCTGATGACGATCTATAAAATCCAGAACGTGATCGTTTATAATATCGGGACCGTATTCTCCGTCAAAATAATCTTTTATTTCACCGTTGATCGCCAGACCGGGATTTGGATAACGGTTTGCAATCGGGTTCTCACCTCTTCCACGTCGGATAACCTGCCAGAGGGCATATTCATCGAATCCAAATTCATAAGGTGAATTGAGATCCCCACCAAGCTGCCATTTCCCCCCAATAAACGTTGCATAGCCCGCATCTTGAAACAGATTTCCAAACGTATAGATCTCCGGATCCATCTTAC
This sequence comes from Balneolaceae bacterium, assembly GCA_034521495.1. NCBI lineage: Bacteria > Pseudomonadati > Balneolota > Balneolia > Balneolales > Balneolaceae > Balneolaceae bacterium. Next base: position 78,178 of record JAXHMK010000021.1, on the reverse strand, counting down.
CAAAACCAATATAGTTGCGGCTGTTATATTGGCCGCTCATTATTTTAACCCTGGATGGTGTACAGACAGGATTCGAATGAGCCTGATCAAAGCGGATGCCTGTTTCAGCCAATTGATCAATTCCGGGTGTTTCATAGGACTCCCCACCATACGCTCCAACCGTTTCAAACCCCTGATCATCCGTCATGATCAATATAATATTGGGTTGATTACCTTGAGCATATGATTTTTCTACCCATTTACTCAGACTAAAACCAATCAAAACTATCAATAAAATAATTTTCAACCATTTGCTGAGTATAGGCTTTCCAATAGTTTTATGATTCATGTAATTCCCTCAAATCCGCAAGGATTTCATTTGCATAAGATAGTACAATAACAGTACTCATTTTCTAAAATTTGATTGACAATACTATCGTATTTGTAGATTTCCCGTGATTCTTTGCTGTATTTTTACCACTGTTGACCGCTAACGGATGCCTGTTTTGCTGTATTTTTTTACTCATGGACACACCTCTGCCACAAATTTGGATTAACGAATAGCGTCAGTGGAGGTGGCGGGGTGGTTGGCTACTCCAGAAGCAGCTCGTAGCCCTTACCGGTGTAGAGTTTAAGGATATTCTGCCTGCCTGAGCGAATCCACTTGGCGGGAACGCTGATGAATCGAAAGATAAACTTTTTAAGCCGGTAGGTGACCTTCAGCCAGGGGATGCGCTTTGAGTAGAGGCTGAGGATGTAACGATAGAAGTTGGCGATGATGGCCGTGAGAATCATAAAGGCCGTGTTCTGCGAGAGGAACGAGCAGGGCAGCCGCGACCAGCTAAAATCGTTGCCCATGATATCAAAGATCCGCTCACTGGCTCCGCGTTTGTTGTAGAAGGCAACAATTTCCTCCGGGGAGCTCTCACGATCGTTGGTTAGAATGGCCCGGTAGGTGTAAGCAGACTCGCTGAACAGATCGCCCTGCTGGTCGTCTCGTTTGATGCGGCTGACGATCAGCCGATAGGAGGTTTGCCCGTCAAAGGGCCGCCAGTCGGCCAGTTCGGCCACATCCATCGGCTGCCAGTTCAGCTTCACCGACCTCCAGTCGTCCTGATCGAGCGCCCCAATCTGTCGGAGCATCTCCGCCGAGCGTTTGGCCCGGATGTAGAACTGGTTGGTATGGGTTTGCACCAGATCAACGACGTCCTGTTGATAGGAAGCTGAATCGGCCCGAAAGCGGCCAATGCTCACATCATGGGTATTCAGCCGTTCGAACAGTCGGTCGAGGGTTTCGTGCTGGGCAAAGCTCGCCTGGCTGTTGCCGTTGCGCCCTTCGATGCTTACCGGCATGCCCTCAATGCTGGCAACCCCCGGCTGATAGCCGGTGCACTTCTTGTAGGTTCGCACCGCATCCCATTTCTCGGTTTCAATAACCTTGTTGTCATAGTCCAGAGTATAGCAGCGCCGGTTGCTGAGTTGTCCGGTGGTCCGCAAGGCTTTCACCAACAATTCGTTTAGCGGCTCATTGATGTTGAACGTGTGGTTCACACCGCTGGTCGGATGGGTGAGCCGGTGAGAATCGCAGGCCAGCTGCTTGACCCCTCGAAGCAGCGTGTCGGGGCTGCACGGCGAGAGGCCCCGCGTGCGATGCAGAGGCTCGCGCAGGTGATCGGCCAGATCCTCGGCGCAGTCCCCGCCGGTAAACAATACGCTCATGAGATTGGCAACAATATCGCTGTAGGAAAACCCGGCCATTTGACCTCTCGGGCCGAGGTGCCGGTCAATCAGTCCCGCCAGCCCGCACGTATGAAAACTTTCCAAACAAAAATCTAATCCGCCAAATGGTGTTATCTTATCCGATGATTTTGTAATATGCATATCTCACTTCTTTAGTTTGATTTGTCTCACCTAAATAAGTGAAATTATTCGAGCCAAAAAAGCCTGAATCAACAACATTCAGCCGCTTTTTTGGCTCTTTTTATGTATTGCTTGCGGATTTTAGGTAATTCAATAAATTAAAATTTGGTTCTTCAAGCTTTCTTTGTACTTGTTTCCGCTCATCCTGAAACCTGTCCTAAAGCAATGGACGTGTGCTCATCGAACGGATCTTGTGATACAGTCATAAAATCGGTAACACTATTAAATACTTATTCACAATGCCTTTCAGTTTATAAGTTCAATTCATCTTCTCCGGTTACTCAAGACCTTGAAGGCGGCGCATGATCGGGTTTACTTCCCCACTCTTTATTTGGTTCTGGACCCCAGTCTTCAGATGTAATTCACCTCCGTCGCGACAACGTCATCATGAAAAATCCACGGACGACCCCATTCTTCTGAGTTCAGCTCAGCCGACTGGATGTAGTAGTTTTCCGGACCGTTGTTATCTGCTCTGATCACAAATTTGCCGCCGGAGTAGTAATCCGGATTCAGGTGAATGGTAATCTTATCAAATATGGGACTGCCAATTTCATAAAATGGCTCCCGGTTTACTCCGCCATCTGTTGAAAATAGTCCCATTTTAATGAGTACGGCCAGCGATCCCATTAAACCCTGGTCTTCATCGCCGCTGTAGCCCCGGTCGTGTGTCAAATGGCCATAAACCTCCTCTGCAACCTGACGCGTCCAGTACTGCGTAAGCCAGGGTGCCCCCGAGTAGTTAAACAGCCATGCCGTTTGCATCGATTGCTGGTTCCCATAGTTGATGTACACCCGCCGGTAATCCTCTAACGTTTCCATGGCATGAGCCACTCCAGATGTGAATAAGTGCTCCCGGGCGTTTTCAAATGACGCATTGAGCTTTTCTGTAAATGGTTCCCGACCGCCCATCAATTCAGCTAAACCTTTCAAGTCATGCGGAACCCACCAGGTGGATTGTGCCGCATTGCTCTCCACCCAGGGCCCGGCGTAAGTCAAATGATCAAACTCTTCCGAATCAGTCCAGTTTCCCTGGCGATCCCTGGGCCACATCCATCCCTTTTCCGGGTTCCATAGATTTCGGTAATTTCCCGCCCTTTGTGAAAACAGTTCGTGATCCTCCTCTTTGCCCAGTAGCATTGGCAAGCTGAGACAAGGCCCAGTCCTGGTAGGCATATTCCAATGTCTGACCGGCACCGGCCTGATGGTAGCCATACTGCTCTTCCGATAGTGGGTACGGGATAAAGCCCCTTTCCATATAGTCTTCAATTCCACCTCCTTTTGTGGTTTCGTGCTCGTAGCCAGCTTTGCTCATTAACCCGCCGGGAAAATGGTTTTTTCGCATCCCCTCATAGGCTTTTTCCACGTCAAATCCCCGAATGCCTTTTAACCAGGCACTGACAATAAAAGGAGTTGTGGAAGCCCCGGTCATCACGTAGGTATAATTGCCTCCGGAGGGCCCGCGCGGGATCAATCCTCCATCATCGTACATCATCAGCATGGAGTTGACAAAATCCTCGCTGACCTCGGGATAAACCAGGTGCCAGAGTGTATTCAGCGACCACTGGGCACCCCAAAACGAGTCGGAGTTGTGGTGATTGAACAGCGGCAATCCATCTTCATCCAGCGGAATTTGGCCAATCCGGGGCTCTTTACCGGTCATGTCCAGGTATTTCCCATTCACATCACTAACGATACGCCGACCCTGCAATGCTTTCCACAGATCGGTATAAAATCGCCGCTGCTGTTTTTCGGCACCTCCCTCCACTTCTATCCTGCTCAGCCATTGATTCCACTCATTACGCGACTCTTGCACCACGCGGTCAAAATCCCAGTGCGGCAGCTCCGTCTGCAAATTCAGGCGCGCCTGTTCAGTGCTCACGTAGGATATACCCACCTTCATTTTCGTGATTTCTCCTTCACTGGTGGAAAATCTCACATAAGCACCGGTATTCTCACCTTCAATAATATCATCGGCCGGCACAAGTTCCCCATCCTTCCATCCGGAAAACGATTCAAATGGTTTATCAAATTGAGCTACAAAATAGACCGTAACCGGCTTGAGCCTGCGTATAGTCCCATCCATGACTCCAAATCCCTGTAATTCGGTGTCACTTACTTTTTCAACACGTCCATCCAATGTAGCTGAGGGACCCAGAACAGTCGTGAAATCAAATAGAATGTGGCTTTGATCAGATTCCGGCCAGGTGTACCGGTGAAAGCCTGCACGTGTTGTGGAGGTGAGTTCAGCAGTCACATCATAGTCTTCCAGCACAACCTTGTGATAGCCGGGTTGTACCTCTTCCTTGTCATGAGTGTAGGATGAGCCGTATACGTCGGGACCGAGATGCCCCCGGAACTCCCCGGTGGTTGGCATGACCGGTATCCCGGATAATTGCCAGGCATGAATATGACTGAAGGCTTTTATTGTATCTTCGTTGTACCTGTAACCAGATTCCCAGGCACCGTCGATTGCCATATCCGGACTCAAATTTACCATACCAAACGGGCGGGATGCTGAACTAAAGAAAAACCACCGGGAGTGAGCGCTGTCTATATACGGATAGACGAGATCTACAGGTTCGGTTTTTTCAATCTCACTACTTTCCTCTACTGATTCTGAACATGAAAAGAGAGTAAAGAAAATTATTATTGACATGAAGATTGTGCGCTTATCAAAACGAACATATTCATCTATATGAAATTTATTTAGGGTCTATAAAATCCTGATTCTAAAGTGTTCAAGATTTGATCTAATATCATAATCTTTGAAAGAGTATAGTCAATCAGATAGCCACAACATGAAAGCACAAAATTTTAGTGTTTTTGTGCTTTCGTGGCCTCTATTCAAGTCGACTTTTAAAGGTGATTTATTGATTCTAATACGATATCAATTTACCGGTTGCTATACTAATGAACTACCTCATGGTGGTTATACTTTATACCTGAGTTCGATTCTTAATCTGTATCAAAGTGCCTCAAAGACGAGAAAAACAAGAAAAGGTGCCCCTAAGTTGTTATATTACAGTAAGTTAAAACAATAACAAAACAACTATTAAGAGGCACCTTTATGGTGAAGGAAACTTGTCAAAAATCCACGAAAAAAACCACTCCAATAACCCCTGAATTTACCGATGTCCGGCTGACCAATTATGCGGGACTGATACCATTTTCAGATTTTCTGATGGACAAACTGGACTTCGGGCAGGCCTTGGCCGGGCATCTGGATCTTGGCATGGGAGCCAACTGCCATTATCAGGATTGGCAGATTTTCGGGTTAATCATCTATGGCTATCTGTGCGGGCATCGGCGGCTGGTTCATTTCGAACAGCTCAGCCGGGATACGACCCTGCAGAAACTGCTGGGCCTGGACGGACCTATTGACGAGAACACGCTGGCCTACCGGCTCAAAAACGTGGGCTACAAGCAATCTGTGCAGTTGGGGCGGGTGACCAAGCAGCTGGCCGGGAGGGTCCATCGGGGCTATGGACAGCCGGAGGCCGAACAAAAATGGATGGAGTTTGATTCGACCGTCAAGGGGGTGTATGGACAGCAGGAAGGGGCCGAACCCGGCTATAATCCCGGCAAGAAGGGACACCCCTGCTATCATCCGCTGCTGAGTTTTGATGCGGCCAGCAAGGAAGTTCTTCATAGTTGGTGGCGCCCTGGAAACACCTACACGGGGAACGGAGCGGCAGAGTTTTTTGCCGAAACCTGTCAGCGGCTGTCTGACCCGAACAGCGATTATGTGGTTCGGGCCGACAGCGGGTTTTTCAGCGAGGCGTTTCTATCGGCTGTTGAGCAGGCCGGTTATAATTATCTGGTCAAGGTCAAGCTGAAGAACCTAAAGCGGGTGCTGACCAGCCAGTACTGGCAGAGCGTGCCCGCAGAGCCGGACATCGAGTACTGCACCTTTACCCACCAGTGTGCCGATTGGAACCGCCCGCGGCAGTTTGTGGGAATTCGTATTGTCAAAGAGGTCATCACAGATGGACTGCTTTTTCCTACATACCATTACCAATACTTCTGCTACTGCACCAGCCTGGAAGAGGCTCCGATTCAGATTCACCGGCTCTACGGGGACCGCGGGGAGTGCGAAAACTGGATTGAGGCGGTCAAAAACCAACTGGGAGCCGGTACCCCGCTAACCGGACAGTTCTGGGCCAATGACCTGTTGTGGCAACTGGGAGTGCTGGCCTACAATCTGTCCGTGTGGCTGCGTCGACTAACCGATCGGGCCAGTTGGCGGCAAGAGCCGCACACGTTTCGCGAATGGTTCATTCGATGCGCCGGAAAGCTGGTCTATCACGCCCGCCGCTGGACGTTGAACATGCAAGAATCCTACTACAAGCGCCCGAGATGGGAGAGCATCTACCAGCAGATGTGCCGGTTGCAGTTGTGAGCCCGCCCGGCCAGTAGGTCCAATCAACAGCACAACTAAAAACCAGAGACCTCATGGGAGAGGTGTATCTGGGATATGGTTTCCAGGGGCTATGTTGGACGAACATGGACGAAAATGGCATGGAAACGGCTTTTTCCAGCAAAAATGAAACATAAAAAAACCTAAAAGCAGATCCATCGCCAGTATAACGTTCACAAATTTGTCAATTGACTGAGGTTTTATATATTCAATATTTGGAGTCTATTTCAATACCGCTTAACAAACCTGAACCGTTTCAATGTTAAGTAACTTTCCTAATTTTTCAATCTTTGAAGAGATGTGGCCAATACCGACTGCACAATGATGGGCAGGTCCATGACTGTTCCACTCTTCTACAAATTTTCTTGCTCCAATTGCAAACTGATATCTGCTGTTTGTATTTCCAATCTCCAGAATCGGCCCCTTAACGGATTGGCCTTCAGCAACCAAAAATTTTAATCCATGTTCCGATTCAACCACAGACAGAAGGGTAACGGGGCCATGTTTTACCGACATTTCAACAGACAATCCCTGTCCAACTTTCCCGTGATACACATCAAGAGGTTTTACTTTTGTTTTGCCCTCTGCAATTTTTATATGTCCCGGTCCATCGTGGCCCATCAGAACAACATCTGCATCGTGATCGATTGCATAATATTCGGTAAACGACCCTCCTGCACCGAAGCTGTCCATAATCTTCATGGCCTGGGCATTCTTGATTTCATACTCTCCGGCTACCGGAATTCCTCTGGCTGTCAGAAGCGAGTTCCCCAAAATAATGGAAGCAATCGTTGCTTCATTTTCCGGAACACCTGTTCCTTTATAATAGTAAGCCATAGATCCCAGGTTATATTTCTCCACAAGCTTATCCAATGCAACTGACGTTCGTGCAGAATCGAGCAATGCCTCATGGGTACAATCATCTTGGACATCAAACTCGTTATGAAACAGCTCCACCCGTTCTTCAGCCTCTGTATTCGAAACATGTAATCGAATATTGGTTAATTCGTCAACTTCAAGAAGTTCAATATGTCCGCCAAACGTTGCATACTGCTGAGTAAGATCGGTGTATATATCCAGCATCCCGCTGTAGTAATGCCCCATGCATCCCAATCGGTTGTGAAACATCGTATTTGCAACCTCAGCGGCTTCTACCCACTCCTTAACCTCCATCCAGCAGGAGTCTTCCTCATCTAATACGCCCGTGATTTGATAAAACTCGATTCCCGAACGCCGGAACACATTTGCAATTTCCGGTACGGGACACGCTCCACAATGTGCAAGCCATTCACCCGTCATACGGGTACGGCTGTCAAGTTGATTAAACCATTCGTAATCAATGGATGAGGTTGGGGAGAGGTTTAATATAATGACGGGAACCCCTGCTCTCTGAACCACCGGAAGAACTGTCGATGAAAGGGCGTACGTTGTTACATGAAGGAAGATCAGATCCACATCCTGTTGCCGAAAAAAGTGGCCGGTTTCAAACGCTTTCTCAGGGCTATCGACCAATCCCGCACTTACAACATCTGTTCCAGCCTCTTTTAGCCTTTTTTCAGTAGTTGCCAGGTAACCCTGTAAGCGTTCCTTTAAACCATCAAACTGAGGCCAATAGGTATCCAGTCCAATACCGAAAAGGCCTATTTTGCAGGGATAATTGCTCTTTAAACGCCTGCCATTTTTTTCATCACTCATTCATCCGAAACTTGGGTTAAAATTTTATGACTTGATCATCATTCAAAACTTGACAGATAATTTCCATATCCTATAATACAGGCTGAGAGAACAAGAACAAGTAATCCCAGATAGATTAATCTCATGGTTTTTTTGCTTACTCCTTTCCATTCCCGCGTTACCAAGCCCCACATGTTGCTAAAAAAGATGACAAAAGCGAAGTGAATACTCCAGCTTGCAAATTCATAATCCCCCATTTGTGACGTTCCCATTCCGTAGAACATAAACTGCAGATACCAGGTAATACCTGCCAGAGATGCGAAAATATAATTGATTAACATAGGGGTACTCCTGTCGAAATAATTTGATGAAGTCCCATTTTTAATATTCAGATAGACGCACCAAATAAAATTTGACGTAAACCCTCCCAGAAAAATCACAATAAAGACAGGCGAATTTTGAAAGAGCGGGATGGTTCCGTTTGCCATAGCGATATCTGCAATTGGCTTTCCGGCCTGAATTCCAAAGGCCATACAGGCGCTCATGATGCCTGCCATAACCGCAACCCAGATTCCCTTTTTTAAATCAAATTCTTTCACCCCAATACGTTTCTCTTGTTCAGAAACTTCATTGTCCTTCCTGAAACCAGCCCAGCCTGTCAGAGCAATTCCCATCAGTGTTATCATAATTCCAGCCAATGTTACCAGACCCGACCGGAGTACCAGAAGCTCAAAAAACTCTCCAAAATAGATGGGTGGAATGATGGTGCCAAACATGGCAGTTAATCCCAATGCCAAAGCATAGCCCAATGAGAGTCCCAAATAGCGCATCGTAAGGCCAAATGTCAGCCCTCCGATTCCCCATAACACACCATAAAAATAGGGCCAAAAAATTTGCAGGAATGATACCTCTGCATACAAAGACAGAAGCCCCGGAACCGTAAGAAATGCAACAAGCCACGGCATGATAATCCAGGAGATAAAGCCGTTGATCAGCCAATAACTCTCCCAGGCCCATTCTTTAATTTTCTTTAGGGGCAAATAAAAACTACCGGCTGCAAAACCACCCACAGCGTGAAGAAAAATTCCTAAAATAACATTCATCTGTTTCTGTAAGATTCTAAAAATTAAGTGACAAACCTACTACATCTTTTTTTAAATTCTATAAGTCCCACGCTGATTTCTAATTCAGTTCAGGATAAAAAGAAAGAGTGACCGGCCCGGCCAATCCTGAAGGGAGCAGCGGATCATCTTCTGTAAACTTAATGACGTTCGTCTTGGTAAAACGCTTTTCTTCAGGAAGTAACTGATCACCAATAATCCTGTTTGGCCATAGATTGACTACCTTAATCTCCAATGAATTTTTCCCTTCTTTCAAAAAACGGGTTACTTCATTTTTGAAAGGCTTCATCCACCATACGCCTGTGAATTCCCCATTTATCGTCACCTCAGCCATATTATACATCTCACCTAAATCAAGATATACACTATTATTCTCCAGTTGATCTTTTGTAAGGTTGATATCTTTCTTATAAACCGCAGATCCGGAATAATATTTAATTCCGGGGTCATCATGCTCATTCCATAGTATCAAATCTTCAAACAGAATCTTCTCCGGGCCTCCCCATTCTGGGTCGAACTCCACCTGCCACTCTCCATCAATGTTCTGTTCACTTACTGAATTTGTAATATTGTATTCACGCTTCTCCCCGTCAGACCAAGTGGTCTCAAAAGTTGCCTTTTTTGTAAATAAAAGATTGCCGTCATCATTCATCATAAACGGCGATTCATCAAAACTATCTTCCGGCAATTCAGGAAAAATTTCTTGCCCATCCATTTCTACAGAAGTGATATGCCGTTCATCCACAGGTTTTCGAAATACGACCATCACCGAGCCGTAAGGATTCAGAAACAGCGGCATTGAGGTATGTTGGCCATTTGAAGTAAATATTTTTTGATCGACGATCTTGCCGGTTTCAGGATACCACAATTCGGGTGTTTTTCCGGCGACCCGAAACGTTGCATTGAGAAAATCAGGCTGGCCGTTACGGTTTACAATGTAATAGATCTCGGCTGACTCCGTGCTGCGGTGAATATAGTCGATGTTTATATGGTGCGGCGGATTCCCACTCTCCCTGGCATATTCACGATTACTTCTGTACTCAAAATCAGGAGTAATCTCTTTTTCCAGAAGAACGTCGCGAACACTCTTACCCCATACAATTTTACCTTTGCCGTAGTTATTTTCCGTGATCGTTTCACCATCTATTGCTCCCCATAACTCGGATGCAATTTCCTGCACTCTTTGGTTGGTATATTCTACGTCTTTCAATCCTACCGAAGTTTCCGGCCTGGGGCCGATGACTGTAGCGCCATCATGTACCAATTCTCTGATCTTTTCCAAAACCTCTACGGGAATAGCTTCACGCTCAGGTAGTACAAGAACGTGATAACTCATACCATCCGGTAACATGATTTTCCCATCCTGAACGGACATTCGTTTCATAATCACTTCCGTATTGGTCACGTCATAATCATACCCTTCACCCAGGCCGGGCCGGATATGTTTCAGCGGAACCTGATTCGGTACGTTATCACCATAATAAAAAACAACATCGGCCGTGAAAAGCCCCTGAGAAAGCATAAAGGAGATCCGGCTTGTCCAGTCCAGAAAAGATTTGCTTTGATCCCACCAGGTAACATTTGGGTTAAAATGAGTACCTGCAAAATATTCATTGCCGGGCTTTCCTTCATTTTCAGGCGAGTGCGTCAACGTATGAATGACAAATCGGTTCAGGCCTTCGGCAAAAACGCGGTCCAGCGTGGGCTTCATGTAAAAAAAGTCCTCTTCCCAATGCGGCCCGATACTTGTAGGGCCTTCAGCAGATACAAACCGCTTTCCGTAAATGTGTGCAGCTGAGGCCGCCTGTTTCACATACATGCGCCGGTGAGGTTCCACACGATGGGTTTCAGCCCGTATCCAGAATTCCCCCATCGGAATAATGTTTTGTCCTAAGTTCTTCAGGCCGTCGATGGGTGCAGGATGAGGCCCTCCTGCCTCGGAATGAATAGCCAAACCATCCGCACGGCTCAAATCTGCAAACTTGGAATAATGATTTTTCCATATCAGATCGGCAATCGTACGACGGAAGTCATATAAAAACCGGTTCGAAACCTCACGGCTGTCAATAATCTTTCCCGTTAAAACAGGTAAATATTTATAGATTGAGTACCCGTGCATCTTTTCAAATTCTTCGGGAAAAGTACCCGTCCAGTTAGCGGCGCCCAGTTCCCAGCTATCATCGTGCAAATATTTCAGGCTGTTGATTCCCCTTTCATCAAGCTCCTTTATTAACGGAGCTGCAATATTGTCGTAGTGTAACTCCATCGCCTCACTGCTCATATAGTCAATTGCAAGACCTCCTCCGCCCGGACTATGCGTTGAAACACGAGTGCCGGTACCTGTGGATACAAAACGAATAATCGACCACTCTCCTTCCGGAACTTCCCAATCTATATTCCCCTCGGCATCCACTTTGTCGCTGATATCTACAATATCGCTATAGGTGGTATGATGATCATTCTCATTTGATTTTCCATCATTGAGCACGACATCCCAATCATACCCTAAACCATTTTCTGTGTACGGAAATCGTATTGAATGAACGGCTTTCAGGTCAAAATTCTCAAGTGGCTCTACATCATCTGCATCAGAGGTTAATTTGAGCGCCAGAACGGTGACAGGCTCCCAGTAATATTCACCCCTGTAAAAATAATAGTAGGTATGCAGCAGTCCCTCAGGCAAAGGCAACTGTTTCTGAATCGTTTCGGGGCCGGAAACCCGCGTTTCACTCCAAACAATTTTTTTAGATGCAAATTCAGGAGTAACCCAGGGGCCGCCGGAATTCCAGCCGCTGCCCATATTTAAACTAATTTCCATATCCAGGCTGTCAGCTACCTCACAGGCATAAACAAATAACTCGCGCCACTCCTCACTCATAAAAACAGGCCCGGGTTCACTTCGGGTTACATTCCAGCTCTCATAGCTTGAAGAACCCGCATCAAAAATCATCGCCCCCTTTATGCCAACTTTATTCATTTCAGTAAGATCACGAAGAATACCTTCCCTGGAAATATTGCCTTCCAGCCACCACCAATAGGCCCGTGTTCTTGCATAATCAGGAGGGTTCTGAAAATCTTCTTCAAGATTTGCTGATGGTGCAAACCGTGTAACATCACTATTCAGTGTGCGGCTCAGATCACTTTCCAGCCTGCTTGTGTCTGAACAACTTATAGAGAAGTATAGAAGAGATATAAGAACAATGAATTTGAAATAGGTGTGTTTCATGTAAAATCCGTTTACCTGGTTAAATATCTGATTTCAAGCATTATTAAGTTAACGGGTTTACCGGTTAAAAAGACCTTCAAGCGTCCGCAGGTCCTTGAAGCGTCTTTTGTAGTGAATTGTTCACGAAAGTCCTGACGCTTGAAGGACTTCCGCTATGCTTCAGACACTTCAAGGTCACTTTTTGGTCAACCGGTAATCGCATAACAATTCATTAATCACTACGAACATCTTCTCTCCACTGCTCCCACTTTGCACGCATTTCCTGCAGCAATTCGGCATACTTCGGATCACCAGCCAGATTGATTTCTTCATGTGGGTCGGTTTCCAGATCGTAAAGTTCTTCATAGAGCGGATCGCTGTCCAGGAAATTCAGGTATTTATAACGTTCTGTACGAATACCTTCATTACGCGGAATACGATCAGCAAAGCTGTGATGCTCGTAGAAGAATTCAGTTCGCCAATCGCTCGGGGTCGTTCCATTCAGAATTGGTGCATATGATCTGCCCTGAACACCATCATCCGCAGACAAACCCGGCCCATTCGAGAATTGTTGGATGAAAATCAATCGTTAAAACCATAGGCTCTCGTTGCGTGCCTTTTTCAGAATCAGGGAGTCTTGGATCATAAACAATTAACGGAATCCGAATGGATGTATCGTGGCCAAGCCATTTACCCGCCAGACCGCGTTCTCCCAAATACATACCATGATCTGATGTAAAAACAATAATTGTGTTGTCTAAACGGTTCGCTTCTCGCAGGGCATCCATCATCTTGCCAAGCTGTTGATCCACTCCGGTTACCATCCGGTAATACCGGCGAACTGATCTCTGAAAATTAAGTGATTCCGGTGGGCCGAGCCGATAGTCCCAGCGTACCCGTCCAAGCGACTCCCGGATAAGTTCGGGTTGACTGTTAAAAAATTCGGGATCCGAAAGATATGGTGCAGGTATTTCATCGAGCTCATAGAGTACGGCTGTTGAAGGAGAAGCAGGATAAGGCTCAACAGGATGAAAACCGTCCTGAACGTGAGGTGCCTTAAAGCCCACTGTAATTGCAAACGGTTTGTCATCAGGAGCTCTTCGAATCATGTCAACTGCCTGATTACCCAGACGGTCGGTGAGATGTTCTCCTTCCCCAGGCCATTCCTCTTCATCCCAAAAACGTCCTTGTCCCAAGTATCTTTTGATCATCGTCAAACACTCCTTCTGGAATCGATTTGAGGTGCCACTTACCAACATATCCTGTGTGATATCCCGCTTCATGAAGAATCCTGGGATAGATCATCTCTACCTGCTCGGGGCTTAACCCGTCAAATCCGTCAAAATAAATACCGGTATTTGCTGCATAACGGCCTGTCATAAAATTTCCACGGCTGGTAATACAAGTAGCCGTTGTCACAAAAGCATTCTTAAATACAACACCTTCCCCGGCAAGACGATCTATATTGGGTGTTTGAATGATCGGGTTATCCATAAAACCGAATGTTCGCTGATCAAGGTCATCAACATATACTACAAGTATGTTCGGTCGCGTATTCTGGTTATCAGTGCTTTGCTGAACTCCATTTGAGATAACATCTTCATCACTAATAGTATCCAAACTGTTCATTTGGATATCTGCCGATAGAGGATCATTTATACTGACAGCTTCGTCCCTTATTTCCAAAAATTGAGCCTGGCCCAGGCTTAAACTATTAAAAACCAATAGAATAATTAGCACATGTATATATTTCATCATCAGATTTTTTTTCGAAGGGTATTAGATTAAAAACGTATCATTCCAACTTTTGAAAAACATTATTGAAGTTCCAGCCGGTACTTACCCGCTTCCAAATCATCAATTAAAACTGACTCTTCTTCAATAGTATAAGAGACTTCATCTCCATTTAATTGTAAAGTAAAATCTTCTTTATCGGGCTTGGGCAGCATTACCCTGGCATTGGTATTGGCAGGAATGACAAGTTCCATACTAAATACTCCCTCCGGTTCACTGTTGAATTTGGCATGAATAGGGCCTCTGATTGTGGGACTTTTTATTTCGGCACTCTGCAATTCTCCCGGTTGAGGTTTTATGAGTACGGTCTTGTAAGCAGGTTCAAGGGCTTGAATCCCAAATATCCCGCGTGTGATTATGTATGCCGGAGAGGCACCCCAGGCATGATTCCAGGTCATGTTCTGTTTGTATTTGAGGTCCCAGGCTTCAGAAGTGATCGTGGTACCAAACCGGATCATATTCATCCAGCTTCGGTCCGTCTCTGAGGTCAGAAGTTCGAACGCATAATCTTCAGCCCCCAGTTCGTAGAGAGCGTCAAACAAATAGGGAGCTCCGTATGGACTGCTTGCCATGCCTTTAGAGATTAAAAAATCACGTATTTGAGGATAATTCTCCTCCGGAGCAATACCAAAAGCCACGGGAAACATACTGGCATGAAACGCATGATGATCTACTCCCTCGCCATCTCTGTACAAACCGGTTTCTTCATCCAGCAGTTTTTCGTTCATGGATTTCTTAACAAGTTCAGACCTTTCATTGAAAAATTGTTCATCTTCAGTTTTATCAAGTACTCCGGCAATTTTTGCCATTAATACCAGGTTGCGATAGTGAAAAGCATTTACCACGGTATTGATATCAGAAAAAATATAACGATCTGTTTCTCCGGCTAACGAGACACTGCCATGACCACTTCGGAGTTCAGTCTCGTTAGCGGGCGTTCCCTGCGGCCAATCCACAATGTCCCTGATACTATCGCCCTGGTAGTGAATACTCTCCAGAAATTCGTTCGTAACAAGGCCTGTGCGGGTGCTTATAAGCCCGTCTTCCCTGGCAAGGGCGAGCAGTGTTTTCTTTTTAAGCTCATCATAATATTTCTCAAGAAATTCAGAGTTACCGGTTGCCATATAATCAGCCCAGGCCATGAGAACAATATGCAGATGCCATTCCGTAGGCCAGCTTGGATTAAAGATCAAAAAGTTTGTAGTATAACGCTGTATGGCAAATTCACGGTCTACGCTATAATGACTGATCTGCTGAACATAAGCATCAGCTTCATAGGGCATCCGTTCCCTGGCACCGCCATCAATATATACACCCATAAAAGGCGTTACTTTAAGCGTATGCTTGCTAAGTTCCCAAATCTGATTCAGATTATCGTCTGATGATTGAAAATAAGATGCCTCATCATCAAAATGGTAAAGCAAAGCAAGCTGGCGTATCTGGTCAGGCTGCAAATCACCTTCCCAGCCTTCTATCTCTGCATAACGAAAGGCGGTTACTTCTGGCATGTGATCAGCGAGTACCTGGCTGTTGGGATAGTTTGAAACAAACCTGGGAATCTCAACAATATATTCGGATTTACCAGGTTTAAGAGCAACTTTCACCTGATTATAGGTAATTGAACCGCCCGGATTCTTATTAACCATATTTTCCGAAGTATCATCTTCGCCTAAATGGACAATAAGCGTGTCAGCATTTTCAGGAGCATCAAGTGTTAGTTTAAGCGCTCCGAAAGCTGCCTTTTCAAATCGGATAAAGTGATTGCCGGCAGAATTCCTGACTACTGAAACCGGTTTTACCTCATGGTACCGTATCGGGTGTCTGTTTTCAAAGACATGTTTTGTTTCACCATTTACATCCAGCTGCACCCAGTGGCTTTCACCAGGCCAGCTTCTCTCTTCATTATTAAAATCACCGGTATTAAATTTTTGCGGGGTGCTGTAGGCGCTCACCTCCCCATGTTGATCCCATGTACGTACCTTCCACCAATAGACAGTATTAGGCTCCAGTGGTTTACCGGCATAGGAAATATCCGTTGACTGATCTGAGTCGGTTTTTCCTGAATTCCACATATCTCCCTGATCATTCTGAATACGTTCTTTATCAGAACTGACCAATATTTGCCAGGCAGACTGCATGGCTCCGCGGCGGGAGTCATTCACAATCCATCCAAATTCAGGTTGAGGATCTGTAATAACAGCTTCTTCCGGAACCCGCAATAACTCGATTATTAAACCTTTTGGAGCCTGTAGATTTATTTTTTCTGAATTTGTGCAAGAGATAAAAAGTGTGCAAAAACTCAGAAAAAGTATAGAAAGACTGGAGATTTCAAAACCATTCTTTTTTAAAGGAAGCTGAAAAAACATTCTCATATTAATAAGGTTGATGAAATTGTGGACCAAAATAAACGATTTTAGAATTCACTTTTTTGCGCAATTGGTAATCATTCGGACAGCTTCCCCACGACTCAGAATGCCATCTTTTCCATCTGGCGAAAGTTTTAGCGTTCTTTGAACACCGCACATATGGTAGACTTCGTCGCGCGATCTTTAGGTCGTCAGTCTGAGCGCAACGAGGCGGTACGATGAATGCTGTCAAGCAATTGATTCATCTGCTGACAAGACCCTCTTTTAATGATATCTTCAAGGCCACTATTACTTGCTAAATTAGCTGCAGGATGATCAGAGTACAGAAATGAGATCACATTGACAATACCCGACACAATTTCACTTGCCATTTCAATTGTAGTTGCATGATCAGGATATGCATAGGCAGGTGGACCATGATAAGAGGTACTGCCGAACCAATAATTCAAAGTGTTCAATATTTTATAATTGAAGAAAGCATCGTTTGATTGCGTCGAATAATCATATAATGTTTCTATGTACTTAAAATGAGGATGATTTCGAGGAACATCGTTAAAGTGTTCACCAGTAATGCTAAGCGGAATATTGAGCCCTTCAATAACCAGTTTGGCAAATTCTGCTTTTGTAAACAAAGAGGTTATTATTACGACACTAACTATAAATGATTTTTTGAAGTGATGAAAGCGGTTTTTTTGTCACCTATATCACCCTCTCAATAGATTTTAAAATCCACCTGATGCGAGCGTTGTTTGGATAGATCATTTGCAATACAAGACATCTATTGTATTGAGACTTCGCCGAACATTACTGCATTTTTCAAAACTTTTTAAATATAAGTCGGTTATTTAGTAAGTATAAGGTTAAATAATAACTCTGTAGTAAATTTACAGTTATGCAAACATCTATCGACATAGAAAAACTCTCCAAAGAAGAAAAATTACAGCTCATGCACAGACTCTGGGAAAACCTGGTAAAAGATGAGAAACAGATCAAATCGCCCTGAGTGGCATTGAAGGAGTGCTCCGATGAAACAGAAGAACGTGTACGTTCAGGAAGGGTACGCGTTGATAGAGCTGGCCAGATGCAAAAGAGGAGCTTAGAAAACGTTTTGAATGAGAATTAAACCTAAAATTATAATTGGTCCAATGACAATTTTACCCTAAGGGCCGACAACTCATTTTGAACCAATGTGTTGTCGGGGTTAACCCCGGCATTGAAACCATCCGGGTTTCTTACTTTACATCAACTTTATACATCGTTGTGTTTCAATGTCGGCCCGGAGGCCAAAAAGGTCTGACAACTTTTTGGTTTAAAATTCTTAATTCAGCATTGGAGGATCTATATATAGGTCGCCTTTTCTATGAAGAACAAGATAGTGAGCTACTGGAGACTATTTCTTTAACTGAGAGAGTAAACTGAACTCTATTTAGTAAGTTGTTTGTTTAAAATTAGCACTCTTTCTGCATTTGCCCGACTGCAAATTGGCCATTGTTTGTATGGCGTTTTAAACTAGCAGTTTTTCAGGATGTTTGTTAAAGTACCAACTAAATTGTCAACTACATATATTCTGGACACTTCAACCCTGGACTATCGCAAGCTTGCTGGCTCTCCGCTCCTTGATAGCCCGTTATGATGATATCCCCATTATCGTATACGCTCTGCAATGGAATAGGAACTGTTGGCGAAGCTCCCGATCCTTCAACCATTGCAATGAAGGTATAATAATGAATTCCGTTAATGCGACTGTACTGGCCTTCATGCCGATGACCGTGAAATACAGCAAGTACATTTGGAAACTTTTCCAAAGTGCCGTCGAACCTCCGCCGCATTGTTAATGTAATGGCTGCCTTCATCCTCATCCAAAAGCTGGTGTACGAAAACGAGAACCGGTAAATCCAGTTGTGGCTTAGGTCATGAATCTAGCCAATCCAACTGTTCCTTTGGTATATTCGCATCGGCCCAGTGGAAGTTTCCGGAATCATAGTCGTCACCATCGGACGTAAAATTTGCATCCAGCACCACCACATGGAGACCTCTCTGTCAAACGAGTACCACGTGGCACTCTCTTCGAGACCAGTATTGCTTATTACCGATTGAAACTGCATTTTTGACAAGCTGTCCAAATCGTGATTGCCGAGTACGTGGTAGCGTGGACCTCTGAAGGTGGAATAGAGATTTTCAATTTCATGCAGGTGCCCAAGGGTTTCTTCTTCAGCCCCATTCACAAAATCTCCCAGTTCCACAAGAAAATCAACCTCTTCCCGGTTCATGAACTCAACACATTCTTTCATTTTATCCAGTGATTGATGTAATACCGGTTGCCCCAACTGTCAATTTGGGCATAATGCGGATCGGTTACAATCCCAATTCGAACTAGAGGTTCTCGTTTTCCCATTTCTGAGAATCCGGATAAAAAAAGATTGGCTGAAAACCCTGCAGTTGCTTTCAGAAAATCCCGTCGAGTAATGATCCAATTATTGAAACTCATGATACTTATCAATTAACATTGTGCTTTTATTGTGAAAGATAAATTAGTAACCAGGATTTTGTTTCAACACAGGTTCCCCATCTACTGTACTTAAATCAATCTGTCTTTGGGAATTGGATAATATTCATTTTTCCTGAAGTAAATTGGCCGCCAACTCTAATATTTCCTGTTATTGGTGGTGTAGTACTTATAGCAAATTCTGCATATTCAAAAAAATCATTCAGAACTTCCTCTGCTATACCCCATCTTACTAAATCAAAAAACCGATGACCTTCATTTGCTAATTCAAGTTTTCTTTCGAAGCGAATAGCTTCAATAGGACCTATTGAATTCCATTCCTGAAGAAGAATACTCCTCTATATTATAGTTGGGTTCATCTGTACCGATTCCAGTTATCTAAATTGCTTGCATCACCGCCCAGAAAAACATGATAGTATTATCCTCCTCGACAACGACCCAGTTATCAGCTGAAGCATTTACTGAGGTTTGTCAAATCTGATTCGGTTTCTACAATATCAAATGCATACGCTCTGTTAAGGTCATTATCAACCCAACCCTCAGAATTTGCAGCTCGTCGACGAACTCTATTTACATAATCACGTGCTTTTTCACTATTACCTACTTCCACTTCAGCTTCCGCAGCCATTAGAAGCACATCAGAAAATCGAATAACAGGAATATTAATTGCTGACAATGGCCCCCACTAGCTATAATCCCCGTACTCATCTTCTTCAGATTTAAAAAATATTTGTTTTTTAGTACGATAAACTCCCATCGAGCTATTATCACGGACCCAAGCTGCTCCCATATGAGGACCCCAATCGTGATACTGTACACCTCGTCGACCTACAGTCCAATCTAACCTTGGGGTCTGAAAGTGCCGGAATACGGATTAAATTGCTCATTCGCACCTACTGTTAAATCATTTATAACGTGATCATTATTATATGATTCAACAAAGGGTAAGCCATTATCATCGGTTCTATAGGAGTTTACTAAATCTTGAAGTAGGGTTATTATAACTGCAACATGAAAATGGTCCTGGCGATGGGAAGTGCCCCATTGAACTGCCATTTGCAACTAGCGATCCACCTCCTGATGCATCATTTGCTACCTGTTGGATAGAAAATACAGCTTCACTATTTTCAGCTTCCTTAGCTGGTCTCCAATTGTCAGAAAACTTATCCATTAGTTCATATGAAATTCCTGTTGAAAGTAACACCCTGAGTAATAATATTGTCAAAAAGATTTTTTGCTTCTTGCCATTTTTCTCGATAGGCATAAGATTTAGCCAAATAAGATGCAGCTGCCCATTTATTTACTTTAGCTATGTTCGGTTGGATCTCAGGTAAATTGTTCATTGCAAATTGAAAATCATCCTCAATGAAAGGCCAAATATCTTTATCATTAGGTTGTTTTACATTAGTTGTAGTCTCATCTATCCATGGAACCATATTAAACATCCTTTTCAAGTTAAAATAGAAATGACCCCTTAAAAAACGGGCTTCTGCTGCAACTCGATTTTTCTCCTCGTCAGTCATATCATCTACTTGATCCAGTATTTTTAAGACCTCGTTGGCACGATTAATACCGTCGTAATCAGCCCTCCATTGCATATCAAATGCATTCATTCCAGGGTGAGAATTTCCATTACCAATAGGTGTTTGTATTGCCACTCCAGCCCCGTACTTCCTCCATTACTATCGCCTCTACAATACTTCCATATAACCAATATCTTGGAGATGCTTGACCATGAGAAAAACCGAAATAGTTTAATCCACCGTAAGCACCAGTAAGCACCGTATTAACACCTGATTCATCTTTAAGAACTTCTTCACTTAAACTACCTTTGGCTGAAGTCAAAAAATCATCTGCCTTACGTCGCACGTAGATAATAAAAGTATGGGTAATATCATTAAACCCGAATATTTCAAAATATTCTTCATCATAGTTTTATTTTTTGTTTTCATAATTATATCCCTTTTTTAATACTTTTATTTTTTAGAATCGTGAGTTCAATTCCCAACGAAAACTGTTTTGGTGCTACGTATTGCCCTTCATCACATACCATAACTTGGGGCTCTACCGCCAATTTCTGGATCAAGTCCGCTGTAACCAGTCAGTGTAAATAAATTTAATCCTTGAGCATAAACCCGCATGTTAGATATTCTGATTTTTTGCAATGCATTTGTCGGTAGAGTATACCCAATGGTTATTTGTTTTAATCTTAAATAAGAACCGTCTTCAACGTAAGAATTCGGTACTCCAGTTCTGCTGAAGTTATCCGAAACCTCTTGAATAGGTAATGAAGCATTGAGGTTGTTGGGTGTCCAGGAGTCATACAAAGCTGCCTTACTTTTCGCATTATCATGTGTCCCATAAAAATCTGTGTGCCACTTTACTGATTCCAAATGTCATTTCCTTGTGAGCCGTAAAAAAACATATTAAAATCGAAATTTTTATAATTAACACCCAAATTGAAGCTGATGAAAAAACCGGATTAGGGTCGCCTAAAAATGTTCTATCTTCATCTGTTATCTGGTTATCTCCATTAACATCGGAATATCTATACCGACCTACTCCGCTTGCAGTCTGGTAAGTCCCATCAGGTGAGGCTGCATTTGCTTGATCAATTTCTTCTTGACTGATTCAGAATCTGCAAGATTTTATATCCATAGAAAGATGATACTGATTGACCTACCTCATTACGGACAATATCTTCAGACCAACGTCGTGAATCCACCCCGAACCACTCAATATCATCTGTGATTTTTACAATTTCGTTCTTATATGATGTAAAGTTTACTGTAAACGTGTAATCGAATTCACTATTAACATTACCATAGTATGTAACATTAGCATCTACTCCCTGATTCTGAATGTTTGCAACATTTGTAAATGGCGGGGTAGCACCGCCTGCTGTTCCAGGAAGATCTGGGTTAAATAATAAATCAGTTATATCCTTCTCATAATACTCAGCTATCAACTTGTATTTCATCTCCTAACAAAGCATCGAAACCAATATTTGCATTCACATTTTTTTCCCATTTAGCCCAGGGTTACCAATTCGACCAGGTACAAATCCTTGCGTTGTACTGGAATTACTACCATCTATAGGGTAAGTGCACGGTTACTTGCGGCAAAAAGTGTAAATGCATTTTCGGGATCTACATTAAGTTGGTTCCCCACTACACCATAACTTGCCCGAAGCTTTAAGTCTGATATCCATGAAACATTTTTAATAAAATCCTCCATTTGACATGCGCCAAGCGAAACTAGCACTTCTAAACACTCCCCACTCTCATCCTAAACTTGGATGATCCATCAGCTCTCAGAGAAAAATTAAGTATATACTTGTCATCATACCTGTATTCCGCTTACTAAAGCCAGATAATAGAGTATTCTCCAACTCTGTACTTGATGTTGATCTTCTGCCAGTACCCGTGGAGAGGCTGATAAAATCTGGATCAAGAGTGAAAAAATCTTGAACGGAGGCACCCTGTAACCACTGGCTCTCTTTATAAGCTTCCGTTCCTACTAAAAGGTCTAGATCATGCACATCACTAAAACTTAACTGATACTCAATTGTGTTTGTCCATGTCCAAGAATTCTCATCAGTGAAACTTATATTATATGCGCTATTAACATTATTTTCTTGATCTTTCATAAAGATGGATAGGCAATGAGAGAATTCTTTTGACTTCTAATATCTCCCCCAAAACTTGTTTTAAAAATAGATTGTCAGTAAAGTTTACTTCTGCGAATATACTTCCGAACAATTTATTTCTGTTATAAGAATCGTTTCGGTTACGAAATTGCATAGCAACAGGATTACGATGATTTCTCTTCGAAATCCAAAATTACCAGCAAAATTCCCCATTACATCATGTACTGGAATAATAGTGTGAGCACGAACCGATTGCCCTATAGCTGTACCTCTTTGGAAAGAGTAGATGACTGTGGATTTTCAGAAGTCACATAAGTCGCGTTCTGTCCGATTCTCACGTTATCAGAGATGTTAAATTGTGTATTTACCCTAAAAGAAGTTCTTTATTATATGTTTCCATGAGGGTTCCCTGCTGATCTAAGTTATTGATGGCTAAAAAGAAAATTACCTTGCTCTCCACCACCACTTATAGATAGATTATGATTCATTGTTAATGCAGGATCAAATATTTCATCGTACCAATTTGTTCCTTGATGGTTAGCACGAACTATTCGATTAAAAGTTTGTAACTGACTTCCGCCGCCAGTGTATTCTGGAACTACAAAATAATTATCCAGATTAACCTCACCCTGTGCTGCACCAATAGGAACTATGAAATCTGGCAAAGTTGGTGTATCACCATTTCCATAATATTGATCTGGTCTTGGATCAAATCCTAGCTTCCGTTGCCATCCATTTTAACTCGGCATATTCTTGTGGATTAAGTGCATTCCAAACATTACCCGATTTCGGTACATCAATACTAAATCTGTTGCTATAATTTACCTGGATATCTCTCTTCCTTTGGATGTAGTAAGAATAATAACACCATTTGCACCACGTAGAGCCATAAATTGCTGAAGCTGAGGCGTCTTTCAATACTTGTATGGATTCAATGTTTTCAGGGTTAAATCAGTAATGTTTCTCGCAGGCACTCCATCCACAATATAAAGGGGTGCATTATCGCCAAACGTATTGATTCCTCCTTATACCAACTTCAGCCGAACCCGGCTGACCGTCGCAATGACATCAACTCCGGATACTCTTCCCTGTAGTTCCTTAGTGATTTGTCCAGATGATCCAGATTTAACTTGCTCTACATCTACAATGGAAACAGAACCAGAAATATTTTCTCCTTGTACTGTGAGAATACCCCACTAGAACCAGCTTCCTCACCTGCAACTGTCTGGATTTCTAAAGCTACATCAACAGTCGATCTACCATCAATTTGTACCTCTTCACTTTGATAACCAACAAAACTAAATAGTCAATGTATTTTGATTATCCGGTATCTGAATTTCATATTGCCCGTCAAGATTTGTAGTTGTACCGATCATTGTTCCAGTAGCCTGCCTCAGAATCAGCTACTATCACATTCACACCGGGAAGTGGTTCACCCGTTTCCGCATCCGTAACAGTTCCGCTTAAACGTTTTGCTGCATCTCCATTTCCACTGCTTCTGGCATCATAACAGCAATTTTATAAATCCCATACGTTTTCGGATTCAGTGCTTTAAATCTCAAATCCGTTTTATTCAGCAGGAATGATAGCGCTTCCTCAACATTCATTGAAAGATTCTCAGCTTGTCTTACGGTTAAACCTTCCACAATATTAGAGCGATATAATAATCCCACATTGTAACGCTCCTCCACTTTTTCCAAAGCGCTCTTCAAAGTTGCTCCTTCTTCGATATAGAGTTGTCCACTGCTATTCTGTGTGTAAACTGAACCTAATGTCTGAGCCTGTCCAGCATATCCAAACAGAAAAACTGCAAGAAACAGCAAGACAATACTCAGAGTTTTATTTGTAGTTGTTGTAGTCATGATAGCATCCATTGTTTGTCGTTTTGCCCGTTTGTTAAAATCATTTCAAATTTCCGATATAAACCATGTCTCTGTCCGCTGATCGGTAAACCGGTATTCCAATCACTTCAGATACAGATCGCATCAATTCATCCAGAGATCTGAAGTACACCGTACCATTTAACTGAATATCCTTTAAACTTAAATCCCTGATCTGCACATCCACATCAAACCGTTGTTCTACATACTCTGCAAATTCCTGAACTCCACTTTGATCAAGCTCTAATACCCCGGTGGCCCAGGAGGAATAAAAAGTTGGATTAATTTCTTTTCTCGTAATAATGTCTGAACGCCTGAATTCCACCATTTCTCCTTTACGCACCCGGAACCTTCCTTCGTTTTGTCCAGACAGATTTCCCTGATTATTATTGACCGGCTCCACTTCTACCAGGCCCTCTTGTAATACCACTCGAGAGTGCCCATTCTCAACCGTCACCAAAAATTTTGTACCGATATCCCTGATGATCCCGTCAGGCGTTGCAACCGCAAATGCAGGCTGATCACTCTCTCTGTTTGGATCTGCATCAAACCACGCTTCTCCGTCCAGTGTTATTTCGATGGTCGAATTTTTTGAACCGCCTAACCGATAGGTAAGTGAGGAGTGGCTGTTCAGGATTACTTTCGAGCCGTTTGAAAATTGTAAGGTCTTTTGTTCACCTTGTTCGGTCTCAATTGTTCTCTCTTCGGTAAGCAGTTCTAATTGGAGAACAGAAGAATCTTCTTCGCTAAACTGGTAGGTTCCTATGCCGACAAAACTCACCAGTAAAATGATTGCTACAGCACGAAATATCCATCTCAACGACCTGTCTTTATCTCGTCGGATTGGAGGCAGAGGTTTTCTTACTTTCCCACTCCCGGTCGTCGCCTCTTGCAGCTGTTTCCACTCACATTCAATATTTGGCATGTCGGGTGACCTGAATTCAAAGCGGACCATCTTAGAAAGTGCTTTCTTCGCTTTTAGCCGATTTTCATCACTTGATTCAATCCACCGGTTCCAGCTCTCAACCTCTTCAGCAGATGCAATCCCCCTCACCATTCGCCGAAACGATGGATCTTCTTTTAATTCCTGGATTGTGAAATCTTTTTCTTTCACTGAATTATATCTTGTTGATGTTATATTTGCTTAAAGAGAGTGGCGGGAAGTGCTGGCGTACTCAAATTAATTTCAATATTTCCTGAGAAGGTAACGAAGCAGAAGTTAGGTTTTGAATTCAGGAAATATTCGAAATGGTTTAAGGTTTGTGGTTTAAAGAAAACTTTAGACATTTGAACGTTTCCTGAGGCGGGCAAGACAAAACCGGGTTCATTATCAGTACATGAAGCCCGCCGAAATCATAACCCCGTCCTGTCATCCCGATCAAGTGAGTGATAACGAACGCAGAGAGGGATATCGTGAATAATGAGAAGAACCCGGTCAACGTTAATTCTTCCTATGCCCCTCGACTGACGTTTATCATTCGTATAAATTCATTCCGCCTTGGACAGTTCGTCTGAATCTGATCGATTCTTTGGGCCAGAATCTTGGGTTTACAGCATTCTGGTTAACACAAACCCTACCTCTTCACGCAGTGGCATCCGCACGTCCGAAACCCCAACTGAAGTTGGGTACTGTCTTTCATCCGCCAAGAGCGGATTTGGAATTTTACCTGATCTGTGGTCCTTGGTATTTTACCGGAGGACAATAAATCGGAAGGATCTCTTTAATAATCACATCGAAGCTTACCTAGCTTGATGTGAATGAATAATCGAAGCAGTGCCATCGGAGAATCCATCTGTTTTGATTTATTCTTCTTTAGCCAGAAAGACCTTGAAGTAATAGATATTGAATAATCGAAACCAAACTTCTAATCATAAAGCCCATCGACATGGTGACTGAAACCATATCCCACGCCTTCAGTCAGGTTCATAGCCACCCCTCAAAGCAAGTTCCTTTATAACAATAGGTAGTAGGCCTCATCTTCAGACGGGTTGGAAAGAGCACAAACATGTCAAGGCACTGCATGGGAGCGAGACTCCCTCATCAGAGCCAAGTTCCGCCGCAAATTCGACACATTATAATCTATCAGAGTGAATACGATCAGTAAATTTGTCTAGTCCCAAAGTGGAGACTGAAAGCAATTGGCAATACGCAGCGCCTCGAAGAGTTGGCCGGTAAACGCACAACTATTGCCGAACCGATGAAACGAATCCTTTGCATACTCTGCGAGTAGCGAATAATCAGGTTATCTGACGGTTCGATATTGGACCGTCATAGCATTCTGACGGTTGAACTCCTGTCCGCCGCTAAGTATCCACACGCCTCATTCGATTATTTCGTTCGTTTCTGTATCAAGACGAAAGAACAAGCACGTGCAATGAATTTGCATCATAAAAATGGGGTAAGTCCTCTGTTTCTATCATAGTTCAGGATGCAGGTGTGCAGGAAACAGAGCAACAGTAAATGTCAGATAGCAGGATGCAATTTTTGTCTGTCCGAAGGTCCTCTGGTCATTGATGAGCCTGCTTGATCTCCGAAGTGCTGACGTAGCGAGGTAGCGTAGTCCAGATAACGCATTTGAGCAGGGCAACACCATTTTGAAAAGTGACAGGGATTTTGTTTCAAAAGGGTTTTTCCCCGCAACCCCTCGGCGGCGTTCTCTGACCTGTCTAAATGCATTGCCTCGGGGTTCTGTTTTTTGGCTTCATATTACCCCCGGGCGATGTTCTTCTCAGGCTTCGCCTGAAAATCACTCTGCCCGGGGCTATGTGATTACGCTCTTTCAATGAGCTTATTTTTAATTCGATTCGACCCTCAAAAACGACTCAAAAACACCCTTTTTACAAGCTGTCATTGGTTGCATCTCAATTTTGCAATCAATAAAGCGGGAAAACACCATTTTAAAGATGACATGATCTAAATTCCGTTTTTAGATAGTCCCTTTTTTACTGCGAAAAAAGGGGACGAATCCCGAACCGTCGGAACTCGTTATTCCGACTATCCCTGATTATCGATGATAGGTCCATTACATACGGCCTTGATGGGTGGAGGAGTGGCATGGTTTGCAACACAGCACGGGTGAAATCGCTCTGCGCGCTCACCTTGTGAGCATTCGCAGAGTGTACCCGTGCGGGCACCCCATGCCCGTAAGCCATCACAGCCGGGAGGTTTTGGATACTTTTGCCGGTACAAAAGTAGAAAGGCAGAACTCGATAAGGTCGTTTATACTTTTATATGGCGTATTTTGGAGAACTGTCACCGGTATGAAGCCAGAGTTTTCTCGAGGTGGAACCGAGGGACTCCTCGTGAAAAACCGAGAAGAACCCGCTCAACGTTACATTTCCTCTGCCCTCGACTACGTTCGTCATTGTCAACTGAATCGGCCATCGTCGGCATCTGTAAATGAGGCTTCTTCCCATCGGCTTCAAATCAGAGCGAGCTCCTGTGCCTGATCCGGGGCTACTGAGTTTGCACCCCTCCGGGAGATTGCTCAAACGTGCAATTCCTCTTGCCCATTAGCGCTCGGATCGCAGGGCCGGAGGGTGGGCCATGAGAGAAAAGAAACCTTTTACAAAAACAGAACGGCAATTAAAATAGTGATAACCAACCGCATCACATCAATATCCAAAACTGTCCGTAGTGTTTCCATGGCGCGATACATGTGGTTTCGTACGGATTGTCGATTGATAGAAAGAATCTCTTCGATTTCGCCGTAACTCATTCCATTGTAGTAGTGCAGGTAGAGAACTTCTTTCTGTTTATTGGACAAGCTGATTGTAAGGCTTCTTGAAGATTTTCTTTTTGTTCATCTCTTGATTCATTTTTCATGATCAGCTCTTCAACTCCAAAATAAATATCAAATTCATGATTGGCGTGCTCTGAGATATCTTTAAATCGAGCATTTCGTTTCTTGGATCTTAAAATATTTCTCCGCAGAGAAACATACAGATACACATTTGGCGATGTGATGTGAGTTAATTCATCGCGTCTTTCCCAAATAGTAATAAAAAGATTTTGAATGGCATCTTTTACTAATTCAGGGTCCTTGCACAACTTCAATCCGTACCCATAGAGTCCCTCATAGTATCCTTTGAACAGCCTGCAAAAGCAGTCATGATCACCAGATACAAATTGATCCCAAATGTCAGATGGTAGCATTGAGCTCATACAATCCTATCAATTGTTCGTAACTCCACTTTTAAATACGTAAAAAATTGTAAAGAGAAAAGTCGATTAAAAATCCCGGGCAATCTCCATGACCGGGACTCAAACTGTCTGTCAAACATGGGTTACTACTATGACAGATTTCCAGCTACGGATTTGAAGCTTCGAATCTGTAGATTTCTCAGGATTCGAAATAAACCCTTTGAGACCTTACCACATACACTTCAATACTTATTCATTAAAAGAGAGACAGAGAATCCTCATTCGTACTCAAATTAATTGTTTAAAGCTACAGGATGCAGGATTTTTGGATGGATGCAGGTTGCGGGTGCTGTATTGATTTTAGATTCAAGCAGGAAGTACCGTCCCTGACGGGACTCTGATGACGTTGATATCGCATCAAACCCCAACTGCCCCGGAGGGATCGCTTTGCGGAAGTTGGGGCCTACTTGCTTTCATCCCGCAAGGCGGGATTTAGGGATTTTGCTTGAATCAGTACTTATCAATCAACTTCCCTGACTGTCAGTTATTTCCTTACGAACATTGTCCTTGGAAGCTTGTGGTAAAATGTATGTAGCGTTTGAACCATTGATAAGACGAAGGCTAAGTAGCAGCTCAACAAGTTTTGAAGATCAGGAACCTTCGGAACGAGTAAGAAACAAACATGTATCCACTTAAACGCAAGTCCCGCCATGCGGGACGACAGGCAGTAGCCCTCGGTTTCAACCGGGGGTATGTGCCGGGGCATCCAGTAAAAAAGTCCCGTCAGGGACGATACCCTACTCTATAATCTATCTATCATTTACCATATCACTACTGGCTCCCACAATTTTATATGTATAAATTTTGTAAGGAATGCCATCCAATCGGTTCATACAAGTAACAATCAACTAACAAAATTCAAACCGATTCATCATGGCAAACACCTATACTCAACTCTATATCCATTACATCTTCAGCACTAAACATCATTATCCGCTCATACAACCTGAATTTGAACAGCGATTGTATAAATACATCACAGGTATCGGACGCGAAAAGGGATATCCGGTACTTGCTGTCGGGGGGATGGCTGACCATCTGCATGTGTTGGTCTCCCTGTCACCAACTATATCCGTGGCCAAGACGATCCAGACAATCAAAGGAAATTCATCCAAATGGATCAATGATTGTTTTTACCCGGAGCGGCGGCAATTCAATTGGCAGTCGGGCTATGGGGCATTTAGTATTGGCCGTTCGGGAGTAAATCGGCTGAAAGACTATATCAAGAATCAGAAAAAACATCACGAAAAGATGACATTTAAAGAGGAATACAGAATGTTTTTGGAGAAATACGGTGTTTCCTGGGATGAGAAATATGTGTGGGGATGAATCAATGTGAACCGTATCCATTTTAGTTTCCCGTGGGACTGGGTGTCGTCCCTGACGGGACTTTTTTCAATAAGTGCATCGCTTTTAACCCCAACTGAAGTTGGGGCCTACTGTCTTTCATCCGCAAACGCGGATTTGAGATTTTGCTTGAGTATGCACTTATAAATCTACCTGACTATCTATTCTTTGGAATGACATGTTGAATGAAAGAAACTTAATAGCCGAAATTTCAGAAACAAATATGAATTCATCTTCCCGCCCAAGTCCCGCCATGCGGGACGACAGGTAGTAGGCCTCGGTTTCAACCGGGGTTAAATGTCATCGCAAATCCATCAAAAGTCCCGGCAGGGACGATACCCCGCTTTAATAGAATCTTTTAGACGGATTGACCAACGATAATTTTCTCCTTCTCTCTAATATTCCGAACAGATCCATCTCAAAAAAAATAATTGAGGACAGGAAATCTCGTGATTAAAAGCAAAGGCTTTATCATCATGCTTCATTACTGCCCCTCGACTTCATTCGTCATTTGTAAATCGCATCTACCGGGTTGGGTCATCTGTATCTGAACCCTTCTAAAAGAACCTTAAACCTTAGACTTTTAAACATTAGACACCCTGGCTCAAATTACATCTCCCTCTCAATTGACTGAATAATCTGTCCTATCCGGGCATTATTTGGATTCAACTCCTGCAGTCGGTGCGCCTGCTCGAGAGCTTTTTCATACTCTTCCTGCTGCATGTAGAGAGTCAGCAGGCCGTAGCGGTAATCGGTGTTTTCAGGTTCCAGCTCGATGGCATCCAGGTAGGCTGTTTCCGCTTCCTCGGAACGTCCTATTGTTTGATTTGCAATTGCCAGGTTATAAAAAATTCGAGCCTGTTGTGGATTCAGTTCAGAAGCCTCCTCAAAATAGGGAATCGCCTCTTCCAGCCGCTCCTCTTCGGCCAATAACAGAGCAAGAGAATAGTAAGCCTGGCCAAATTCCGGTTCCTGTTCAATCACTTTTCTCAGGAGCCGTTCCGCTTCGTCATTTCGACCCTGGCCATTATAGAGATAGGCAAGATTTATTCGCGCCGGATTGAACTCGGCATCTCGCTCAAGAGCAGATTTATACGCTTCAATCGCTTTTTCGGTGTCTCCCTGCTGCTCATAAAATTGACCCCGGTTCATCTCACCCTGAGGGAAATAGCGATTCACTTCCAGGGTTTCTTTGTATTCTTGAAGCGCGTTGCGGAAATCAGTTTTGTATGCATTTCCAAAATCATCTGCAGTATATGAAACAAGATTTTGCATGGCTGACATCCGTACTGCTTTCACCGAATCTGTCAGAGATTTTCTAAGCACCAGTGTTCTCATCTCCGAAGGAAGATTTTGAACGGCTTTTGCGGCACTATTTCTTATGAGTGGTGATTCAGATTCCAGGGACTCCCGAATCAAATCCGTTGTTCCCATAGATGGAAAATGACCGGCATACCAGAGTGCCGTTGCCCGAATCATATCCGGTTTAGAGGAATCGGCTATCAAATCGCTGAGCTGTGTTCGGGCACGGATGGTTTCCGAACCGGGATTATCAGCTTTCAATAGAATATCTGTAAAATGAGTAGAATCGTCTGCACCGTACCACTCCTCAACAGCCTCGCTCGCCCATTCTGCTGATTGATCCGTGTGACAATCATTACACGCATTCGGAGTTCCAAATTGCGCACTTTGAGAGGGCCGGGGAACTCGAAAACTGTGATCGCGACGGTAATCATTTCCCATATAGGTCCGCCCGGTCATGTGGCAGTTGATACATTGAGAGGCCTCCGTATTTACTTCATGGAAATGATGGTCCGGGGTATTATACCTCGGTTCATGGCAAGTCATACACAACTTATTTTCGGTTAGAGGCTCTTTTAACTCAAGCGTGTGTGGATTGTGACAATCGGTGCATTGCACTCCCTCAGCAAACATTTTGCTTTGGAGGAACGAACCGTACACATACACTTCACCCCTGATCTGTCCGTCGGCAAAATAGTTATCGGGATGAGGCAGCGTCGGGTCAAAATGATCCAGGTACTCATCGCCGTGGATATACTCGTCCGTCAGTTTCTGCCGTAAAGAGTGACAGGGAGCACATGTATTAATCTCATCCATCTGGCTTGTAAATCGTCCGTTGATCAGATCGCTCCGTATTCTCTCCTTTGATGCCTGCTCACCTTCCGGGCTGTTTACAAAATCCACATGATCTCCGCCCGGTCCGTGACATGCTTCGCAACTCACATTCAGTACCGACCATGTGGTGTGAAAGGAGTCAGCTTCAGCGATATAATTTTCCTTCAGATTGGTAGAGTGGCAATCCGCACACATGGTGTTCCAGTTCATACTGGCTCCCGTCCAGTGCAGCCAGTCGCCTGGCTCAGGATTCTCTTCAGGGCGGAGAGAAAACCAGCGATTCTGTTCGGTATCCCAGGCAATTTGTAACGCCTGCATCTTTCCCTTTCCGAAATCAATCAAATATTGCTGCAGCGGTTCCCAGCCAAAGGT
This sequence comes from Balneolaceae bacterium, assembly GCA_034521495.1. NCBI lineage: Bacteria > Pseudomonadati > Balneolota > Balneolia > Balneolales > Balneolaceae > Balneolaceae bacterium. The sequence goes on along the minus strand of JAXHMK010000021.1, from coordinate 45,608 downwards.
GTAGGAGATATGATAAACCTGCATTTCCCCATCCGGTCCTGGAGCTTCTACTTTATACTGCTCTCCATCACGAAAAAACCGATATGTGTACTCTCCATCCTGAAATTCGGTATTGTCAAAATCTCCTCGCACAGATTCCTCGTCTGCCTCGGCAATGGCGTAATCGTGATGAGATCCTTTCCACTCTTCCCATTGGGTTGCATGGCACGACTGACAGGTCTGATCTCCAACAAACCGGTGGTTTTGGGAGATATCAACATCGCTGCCTTCTTGTTTGGCTTGATTATTTTGGGTACAGCTGTAGATGAGCCCAAAGGTGACAAATAGAGCAAAAATGCCGACAAACTGAAAAGATCTGGAAGAAAAAATGGTATGAATCATTGGTTACATCTATTCCGCGATAGTATACACAAACAGAAAACCGATTAAAAAGTTAAAAAATGTGATTTCCTACTGGTTCCGAAGGTCTCCTTCGAAACCTTCTCATGAAGCTCCTGCTTCATTTCCAATAAACTGTGAATAAATAAGCAGAGCTTCCAATTGGTATTCCAGAGCATTAAGATGAGTAAAGAGTCATCCCCCATTGCCCCTTCAAAGGGGGACACTCTTTAATCAGTTTTTTTTAAATTTACAAATCCAATTTCTCAACAAGCCTTTCCGAAGCCCTGAACACATAGCCGGCAGCGGCGGCTTCATCGTTTTCCATTTCATCCACAAATTGGCGAATGGTGTTTCTGATGTTATCCGTAATCAGGCTTTCATCAAGGGTTTCAATCAAGTTTACAGCCCGGAGTTTTACATGACCGTCCGGATTGTTGAGAGTTTCTTCAATCAAGTCAATAGCAGCAGATATTTCACCCGCAGCCAAAAGAGCTTCCGCAATGGCTACCTGGACAGATCCCGATGGATCATTCCTTCTTTCGAGCAATTCTGATGAATACTCAGATGCAGAATCTCCGCTGATCGCTATTCCCATCGCTGACCAGAACCGGACGGACGCCTCAGAATGGTCCAATCGGCTGACCAATTCCTCCATATTATTTTCCGGTTGATAGGACGCCATCTCCGCAGTTTCGATAATCTCATTAATCGGAACATTATCCTCGCGAACGGCATCGTAAAGCGGTCGCTCTCCGCGAATATCATCCAAAATTCCTTCCGGGATAAAGCCCAAATCGTTGATCTCCCGAATCCATTCGGAGTTTACTTCACGTAATCGCTGCAACTCTTCCCGGTAGGCCGGATCATCGGCCAGGTTATGCACAGAATATGGATCTTCGGAAATCAAATAGAGCTCTTCAGCGGGTTTGGACTCAAAAAACTGACTCTGTATTTCATTCAGGTTTCCGGCCCGGTATTCTTCTTCCCAAACCTGCATGGTGGGCGCTCTCCATAAATAATTCAAGTATTGCCCATAAATCCGCTGAGGCATATAATTTCGTATGTAGAGAAAATCCTGATCGCGAACTCCTCTGGACAGATCATATCGTTCATCCATCCTTCCCCGATAGGTATGAATATACTCACGCGGTTCGGTTTCATATTCACCCAAAAACGGTTCACCGTCCATAAATTCCGGTGGTTCGATGCCGGCGAGACTCAGCAGTGTTGCCGGAAAATCCACAAAAGAAACCAATCGATCTGTTCGATTCTCCTCCGGTTTCAGATGTTCATATTTTGGCGGGAAATAGACAATGAGCGGTACATGCAGTCCCCGCTGATTCATAAACCGTTTCGCCCCGGGCAGAGCTCCCCCGTGATCTCCATAGTAAAAGATGATCGTATTTTCGGCTTCACCTGATTTCTCCAGTTCATCCAGAAGCTCGCCGACCTGTTCATCCATCCGTGTCATCTGATCATAGTAATGAGCCCAGTCCCGTCGAACGGTTTCTGTATTTGGATGATAAGGCGGTACTGGAGCATCATCAGGATCATGAATCAGTGTGTCAATTGGATCGTGGAGCCTGCTTTCGTGAGTCGTCGTAAAATTTCGAATATGAAAAAACGGCTGTCCCTCCGCTCTGTCACTGTAATGGGCCTCACCACTGGATTCATCCCACACTTCCGGCTGATCAATCGTGTTGTAATCTTTTTTCACATTGTTGGTGGTATGATAACCGGCCTCTTTAAGGTATGCCGGGTAAAACCGGATGTTCTCAGGGATTGGATAAGTACTGCGCATATTTTCCGTACCCATTCGGTTGGCATAGGTTCCGGTAATAAGAGTAAAGCGCGACGGTGCACAAACCGGAGTGGTAGCGTAAGCATTTTCATAGAGAACTCCTGCATCAGCCAGCCGGTCCAGATTGGGAGTATCTGCGTAATCATCGCCATACGCACCCAAAAACGGACTGTTATCCTCGCTTGTGATCCACAAAATATTGGGAAGTTCTTCTGTTTCCGGATCACCGCAGCCAAAGAGGAAGATTCCCAAAAAAAGAGTTAATCCTGCGGTTTTAATATGTCGCCAGCTCTCATTAATTGCCTGATTCATTTTTACCTTTAATTTAAAAATTAACCTGTATTTAACATTATACTGTTGCCGGTTTTTTCCCTCCTGCCTGCCCTCAATACTTCGGGGTGTAAAGAGGAATTAGGGCGGTTAAATCTCCCCTTGAGGGGAGTCCGCCTTTAGGCGGGAGGGGTGTTCATCCCCCGAGTTCACACGACATTCGTCGCGCTCACATTCCCCCTTCAAAGGGGGATTTTTTCATATCTCATTAAAAATTTAATCCATCGACTTCAACCTATCAGACCATACTTCCCACTTCGCCTCCAACAATTCCACCGTATCCGGATATTCATCAGCGAGATCTTTTGTTTCCGTGAGATCTGTCCGCCTGTCATACAATTCCCACTCTTCGCCCCATTGTACCAGCTTCCAGTTTTCGGTATGAACGGCACGGCCTTCGTTCCATTCATAATATAAAGGCTCCGTTCGTTCAACCGGATCCCCTTTAAACAACGGCAGAAAACTAACACCTTCCATAGGATAGAGTTGTTCACCTTTATACTGCTCAGGATACGATCCACCACTTACCTCAACCAGTGTGGGCATAATATCGATAAAGTGCAGCAGCGAGTGATCGACTTGTCCGCCTTCCGGAATCACATCCGGCCAGTGGACAATAAACGGCGTTGCCGTTCCGCCTTCATGAGAATAATTTTTAAACATTCTGAAAGGTGTATTGGCCACATTTGCCCAGTCTTCTTTCAGTGAGGACCATCTTGTCATGGAACCAATTTCTCCTTCGCCAATCTCTACGACTTCGGCTGACGCACCATTATCGGATACAAACATCAGAAGTGTGTTATCCAGCTCATCCCGTTCCTCCAGGTATTCTATAACTCTGCCGATGTTCTGGTCCATCCGGTCGATCATGGCAGCATAGACCTGCATCCGGCGTACCTGGTCGGCTTTTGTTGAATCATCAAGAGTCTCCCACTGGCGATAGGTTGGTTCCGACCGGGGGAAACGCTCGTCCAAAAGCCCCGATTGCAACTGACGCCGATAACGATCACTTGCAATCTTCTCATAACCCACATCATAGACACCCTCATATTTATCGATTACTTCTTCGGGAGCCTGCAGCGGATCATGTGGAGCCTGGTACGACAGATAGAGCAAGAAAGGATTGCTGTCATCTTCATAACGATCCAGCAGTTCTAACGCCCAGTCGGTCCAGGTATCGGTTCCGTAGTAATCCTTCGGAGGGGTGAATGGAGCTGCTAAAGAATCATCAAACACAAACGTGCGGGGATAGTAAGCTTCTTTCTGCGCGGGCGGTCCAGGGTCGAAAGAACGCTGTTCACCAGGATTAAAGTAGTTAGCCGCCCCGTCCCGTAATCCCCAGTAGTGATCAAATCCCCATTCATGAGGATTATCCGTTCCATGATGTTTGCCGACAAAAATTGTTGTGTAGCCAGCGTTTTTCAGGACTTCCCCGAACATTACGGCATTAGTTAAACTGTCAGGCGATTCACTCATCCCAACTCTCTGAGCATACTGACCTGTAAGCAGTACCGCTCTCGAAGGAAAGCACTTGCTTGTATTATGCATCTGCGTAAACCGAATGCCGTTTTCAGCCAGCCTGTCCAGGTTCGGCGTTTCAATTTCAGCCCCATACGGTCCGATATCTGAATAGCCCATATCATCGGCTAAAATAAGAACGATGTTTGGCCTGGTTTGATTTTCGGGTGAATCACAAGAGAAAAAAGAGATCAAGCTAAGAATGATAATAAGCGATGCAACCAGGTATTTATTCATCTTTTTTAGTCATTTTCATTGAGCCTGTAATCAGTTAATAACCGAATCATCTTAAGAGATATAGTTATAAGCTGTAAAGAAAGCAATTATTTGAAACTGTGGAAATGGTTTATAAAAAGTAAGAATTTTAGGAAGTGATCCCGTCCCGGTTAGTCCTGAGCTGTGGGATCGTGTCGCTAACAGTTAACACTAACAGTGCTTGTTTTATCATATCGAATTCACACTGAGAATTATATTTTGTTTTAATTTTCCTTGTTATTCTGAGTACTCCAAGACCTGCCCATCTTCCAAAAGCTGGCTTCGAAGTTCACTGTAGTCCACATCCTGCACTGCCTGATCTTCCCTTAATGCTATAACAGCGGCAGCGGCAGCACTGTGACCCAAAATCATAAAAACAGGTTCCATACGAATCGAACCAAAGGCTATATGCGATGCAGACATCGCCACAGGAACCAGCAGGTTCTGAATTTCTTCTTTTTTGGGAATGATGGATCCATAAGCAATTTGATACGGCTGATCAGGACTGACGCCAATATCTCCTTCATTTTGTACATACCCCTCAGGGGTGATATATCTTTGGACGTTATGAGAATCGAGCGTATAGGAACCCATTCCTACCGGTTCAGGCACATCACGATTTCCAAGCACTTCATGCTCAGTCATGACAACATCCCCAATCATTCGCCTTGCTTCCCGGATATACAATTGATGCGGCCAGTGGCCATTGTCGGTAAATTCATCTTTGGCTAAGCCCCACCGTTTGACTTCATTCTGAATTTCGCGGGGCACTCGAGGATCATTTGCCAAAAAGTACATCATCCCTTTTTGATAATCCTCATGTTCCTGAATGATCTGTTTACGGCGATCATAGGAGGCCTCCGGATAGTCGTAGTTCATCCCAATATAGTCGGTACTTACCGGCCCGTGATTATTAGTATCAGTTTTTCGATTGGGAATTTCATCATACTTGGTGAAAAAATTATTGCGTTCGTGCCAACCGGATTCAAACAACCGGAGCAGCAAAATGTATTGTGAGGGTTCGTAATTGTCCGGTTTCGGGAACGGAACTTTGTTATCGGGATGATCGCTTAAACACATTCGAAAACAATAGGCTTGTACTCTGTGATCCCCACTTCCTTTTTCACCGGGAGGTGCCACGGATACATTTCCAATAATTCCGCTGGAGGGATCGCCCGGCGATATGTAAGGATCTACATAGGGTCCATCGGGCGGGAAATAATGACTGTGATGATAGACGCCTGTTTGAACTCCGTTCCATTCCTCATCATAGGTATCATTGGACTCACGTCCTACATGGTAACTGACTCCGGCCGCCGCCATCAGGTCTCCCTCGTAGGTGGCATCGATAAACATCTCTCCCCGGAATGTTTTTCCACTGAGTGTTTCAAAGGAGACAATACGCCCATTTTCGGTCACCACTCCATCTTTTCGATTCAGCCATTCATCCCGGAGAACGGTAATCCCCTCCTCTTCGATAAAATCTTCAAATACCTGTTCCGCGATATGAGGTTCAAAAATCCACATCGTGCCAAACTCCTCGTCCAGTGCGGTTGTTCCCTGTCCGCGATTTCCAAATTCCGAGCGATCCTGCCAGCGCCAGGTCTCGTCCTGCTGATAATATTCATACACACGCTGATAAAACTCCCTGGATAAACCGCCGATCACTACTTTATTTCCCGTATCCGTAAATCCAAGGCCTCCAGATGAAAGACCGCCAAGATGTTTATCCGGGGAAACTATAATCACCGACTGGCCTGTTCTGGCCACTTTTACAGCCGCTGTCACCGCAGCCGATGTTCCTCCGTAAATGATGACATCTGCTTCATAATTGTTCGAATCAGAAGATCCACGATTTGTACAGCTGATCAGCAAAAAACTTATTGTAAGGAAAAATAATATGTTTTTTTTCATGATGGTTGATTTGAAGGATTGACTAAAATCTGATAAATAATGGGGATGCATTCATGTATTTTTAACTCAAGATCCTCTGCACAAATCATTTTAATAACCTTTTAATTAGATTCCCGCTCCGCCAGTTGATCTTTCACCTCAACCAAGTTTTCCGTGTGCTCTTCAACCATCTTCTCAATTTCAGCAAGTACCTCCGGATGCTCGTTTGCTACATCATATTTCTCTGCCGGATCTTCACGTAAATCATACAACAAGGGAGTATCCAAAACCTGTTTCTCTTCAAACTGCCCGTAGGCTCCTTCGATAATAAAGTGGGCTTTGAAGTTACCTTTCCGTGCCGCATACAGGGTAGCTCCGCGATAGAACAGCATCTCTTTTCGGGGTGATTCACCCTCGCCCATCAGCACTGGAGTTAAATCAACTCCATCAACAATCCGGTCATCCGGTACAGCTACTCCAGCCAAGTGACTTACTGTTGTAAAAATATCCAGGGTACTGCCGATATCGGTTACAATTTCCGGCTGGATGGTTCCCGGCCACCAAAAAATAGCTGGGACACGAACGCCTCCCTCCCAGGTCATCCCTTTTCCTGCACGAAGCAGTCCGGAGCTGCCCCCATGCGTTCTGAAAACCAGCCATGGGCCGTTATCGGAAGTGAATACCACCAATGTTTGTTCTTCAATCTCAAGTTCTTTCAGTTTGTCAACGATCTGTCCCACGCCGTGATCGATCTCTTCAATCACATCACCATACAGGCCCGCATCACTGTGGCCGGTAAACTCATCAGATGCAAACAGCGGAATGTGCGGCAGGCTGTGAGCCAGATACAAGAAAAAAGGCTCATCGCTGTGTTCCTCAATAAAGGAGATGCTCTCCTCCGTATATCGGCGGGTAATGGTGTTTTGATCTGCGGGACGCTCTATAATTTCGGTGTTTCGCATCAAGGGTACATTATAGTAATCAATGGGGATGTATTCATCTGCGTACTCCCAATAGGGAGGTTTTCCCTCGATTGCATCCATGTCGTTGGAGTAGGGAATGCCGTAGTAGGTTTCAAACCCATGATTTGTGGGCAGGTACTGCTCGAGGTGACCCAGGTGCCACTTCCCGATGAGTGCCGTATGGTACCCCGCTTTTTTTACCTGTTCAGCTATCGTTACTTCCCGTTGGGGCAATCCTCCTTTGGAATCGGGAAAGAGGACTCTGTGCACGTCGCTTGCCATGCCGCTTCGTACCGGATAACGTCCTGTCAGAAGTCCAGCCCGGCTGGGTGTGCATACACTGGCTGCACTATAAAAGTTGGTCCATTTCTGTCCTTCCGCTGCCATTTTATCAATATGGGGAGTTCGGATATTGGGTGCTCCGTACGAGCTCAGATCACCGTATCCCTGATCATCGGTAAAAATGACAATGATATTGGGTTTTGATTGATCAGTATTTTGTGCCAGAGATGTTGAAAGTGGATAAAATCCAAGAAGAGCGATTAGTGTTATTGCTAATATTTTCATGCAGGCGTTGATTTTTTATTTCTGAATTTGACCTCAATATACTACATGATTTCGAGGGATTCGCTTTTATAGTTTTCGGGCTCAACTAAAATAACCAGCAGAATGGAGGCAGTTTGAGAAAAAATCCCGGACAATTATCTCGCCCGGGATAACGGTGTCTGTCAAACATGGGTTAGTACGTGACAGCATATATGCATGAACTGATGAGTGTAGTGATCATCAGTTCTATAGTTAATACACATTGAATGCCAAAAAGTATTAGCCCGAAAATCTCATAATTATACTCTATTCCTCCTCATCATTTTCAGAATTCGTCTCATCGTCTTCACTCTTATAAATATCAGCTTCAGGATTTCCAGCAGCCAGTAAGTATGCCATCAGATCTTTTAATTCTTCAGGATTCAATGCATTAATCAGCCCCGGTGGCATCTGAGAGGTTTCAGCTTCTTCAATGGAAGCAACCTGATCGCGGGAGACTATCGTTGGAGGCTGATCCATATTCTGCGTATAAATTTCCACGGTATCCCGGCGTTTTACAATTTGTCCGGTATACGATTCTCCATCATTCGTCTTAACCATATAACTACTGTACTGATCAGAAATCGAGCGGCTCGGATGAATAATCTCTTCCAATATTCCTTCTCTGTTAAATCGATTGCTTACACTACTTAAATCGGGTCCGATATTCCCCCCGAAACCGCCCAACCGATGACAGGATGCACACGCGGTTGCATGAAACAGGCTACGGCCTCGTTCGAAACTTAATTCACTATCTGTTTCGTTGCCGTTTTGATCTTCATTCAGCACTGCTAAAGCTTCTTCCACAGTCCACTCTCGTCCAGGTCCGGCGGGTGGATTAATTTCAAAATCGGGTGTTCTATTCAGGCTGACTCCGGTCAGATCAGATACTGCCTCTATTTCCTCTTCTGAAGCATTTCGCAAGGCTTCGTCACGCATTCGTTCTAAAAAGCCGGAATAACTATTTCCTCCCATCCCCTGTTCAGAGGCCTCGTTAATAAACGTAAAGTATTCCCGACGCTGCTCAATGGTCCATCCGTGAGCCAAATTTCTAAGCATAAATGCATATTCCAATTTATGAATTGGAGGTGGATTGTTAAGCATTTCCATAATGGTTCCGCCATACTCTTCACTCCTGGCAATCAGGGCAGAGTTCCAATCGGGCACCGGAGGTGCTTTCTCTTCCTGTAAAAGTGCCAGGGCTTTTTCAATCACCCGGGGCTCTTCCAGGTAAACCAAAAGCCTGATCACTTCTGTATTCACTCGTACATCGTCATGTGGCAGCTGTTCTAATAAGATGTCAGTGATTTCAGAGCGCTGTTCATCATCGGGATCACCCAGGCGCATGAATATGAGGGATGCGGCTCGCAGATATCCCAGTTTCTGCATGGGAGTCAGAGATTCAAAATTCAGGTCTATCAACGATTCAATTGCTCCGTTACGGTACTCTTCAGAACCGGCGCGAGCCAATGCAACCAGGGCTGTGATACGCGCCTGGGGTCTCTCCTCATTCATTGCTTTTTCTGCCCATGCATCCACCGGTTGCCATTCAACAGCTACCCTGGCAGCGTGACGTATAAATCGATCGTGATTGTCCAGGTGAGGCCACGCCGTATCAATCGCTTCAGAATTTTGAGTTCCATGAAAAGCTTCGAGACTTTTACGCAGTTCTCGGGCCTCTTTTGCCTCATCGTCCTCTTCGAACGACTCTGCTTCGGTGGTAGATTCGTTTCCAGTATAAATAACCCGGTAAAGTGTAGATTCTTTATCCCGGCCACCCGTCACAAAGTATAAATATCCATCACTCCCAATTACAGCATCTGTCAACGGCAGTGGTGATCCGGAAAGAAATTCTTCAACCTCTGCCTTATAACTTGCCCCTTCCGGTTTAATATGAAACGCATACATCGTTCCGAACGTCCAATCTAAACCAAACAATGCATGCTGATATTTTGCCGGGTATTTCGCTCCTGTTCCAAACAAGAGACCCGTGGGTGACCCCGGGCCTACATTTACGATTGGAGGCAAGCTATCTTCGTAATACTCTTTCCATTTTCCGCTACCACTCCGCCAGCCATAATCACTTCCGCTAACGGCGTGAACCAATCGTGTAGGACGATACCAGGGCATCCCCATATCCCATTCCATATCCGAATCATAGGCAAACAGATCCCCATGTTGATTCTGAGCGATATCGTAAGTATTACGATAACCGATACTGACCATGTGCCACTCCGTAGCATCTGAATTGATACGGGCAATATATCCACCCGGAGCTGTGATCCCCCTGGCGTGGCCGCGTGCATCCCAGTTACGGGGCAGTAAGATATCTTCCTTCCAATTTTTTATGCTGCTTGAGGTAAAGTCAGGTGGCGGAGTATGATTACCGTTTACCACATACAAACCATTATTATCTTGTGCTTTTATCAAGGCATGATTCCCATGTTCACCACCGCCATCAGGTCCTCCAAGGTATTCCAGGATATTAAAGAGGTCACCTTCTTCATTATACTTCATTCTGAACAGGCCTTTTCCGTTTACATTCACATATAAATGATCATCCATCCACTGCAAACCCTGCGCACCGGAAATTGGCATCACAAGTTCTTCAGTTCTGACTTCCGGATTATCAATATCACCAGAAATTTCAATTCGATACATCCCTTTGGTCTCTTGATCCGAAGCGATCAAGTGCCCTTTTGGACCGACCCCTAAAGCTACCCACGATCCCTGCTGCTCGCGTGGTACCTCATAGATCTTTTGAACTTCAAAACCGGGAAGTGTCTCTATGTTTTGTAAAACGGAATCTTTTTCTGCATCAGCAAAATGTTCACTATCCTGTAAATCAACTCGCTGATTTATATTGGCACTAAATCCCCCAGCTATCAACATCGTTAATAAGAGAAAGAAGATATTCAGATAGAATCCTGCCCGGCTAACATTAAATTTCATGAAAACTAATCTTTGTTAATGTTTAAAAGTTCATCCTTTGAGATAATGAAACACCATAAATATAGCTAACAGATTTAAAGAAGTCTTTGCAAAACTCTTACCGTCCTGAGCTACTGATTTTACCCAACAGCGAACAACACTATCTTAGAGTTGACATTTATATACCACCCGCTATTACCGCACCATATTCGATATTAACAACTTGAATAACGTCAATTTCGACATCTCTCCCTTCGGCCTTGATGGATGGAGGAATTGCATGGTTTGCATCACAGCACGGGAGAAATCGCTCTGCGCGCTCACCTGTGAGCATTCGCAGAGTGTACCCGTGCGGGCAAACCGTGCCCGGAAGCCATCACAGCCGGGAGGTTTTGCATACTTTTGACGGACCAAAAGTATGGAGACGTTAACATCGATTTCGTGTTTGGTTTGCGTCTCTGCTCTCCCATCTGGCGCAAGTGTTAAGCGCAGCGTCACTTGTGCCCCTTTCCATTTGCAAAAAAAGATTGGGCACAAGTGACATCCTCGACTTACTGATGGCAGAATGATTTTTCCGACAAGTCAGTACCCACACGATTCCAATTTATGCTTTGAAATACCGGATTTAACACTTGCGCAAGTTTAAGGAAGATATCACATGTCGCTCTTTCTAAAAAAGACCTTTCAGAGTGCGACAGCTCCTGAAAGAGTCCCTTGCCATGAAGTCGAACTCTGCGAGGACCTACCGGACTCTCGCAGGTTCTTTATACATTGGATTTTCAATTCACTCCTCAAAAGGATGTTGTTCCAGCAACTCATCGGGTGAATAAAATCCATTCTTATCCTGAGTGGCTTCCCGTACCTCTTTCACTTTTTCGGGAGTAATGGCCGATGCTTCATTTCCAAATGCATTTCTCACATACGTGAGTACAGCTGCGACCTCTTCGTCATTGAGCATTCCCCCGAAAGGAGTCATGGGAACATTTCCGGGATACTCTTTCCCAAGCACTTCTATAGGGCCGGCCAAACCATGTAATGTTAATTTGATCAGCCGTTCTTCATTTCCGTTTACCCATCGGGTTCCTGCAAGGGGAGGAAAACCCGAAGCCGTTAATCCTTTGCCATCGGGCTGATGACAAGTACCACAATAGCCGTCCAGGGCATAAATCTCTCTGCCTTTCATGAATAAATCTCGTTCGGTTCCTGTGAGGCTGGTTTCAATCTCCTCGGGTTCTTCGTCTTGAACGGTTTCTCCAAGCAGGCGTGCAAGAGCCGTATCGTAGGAGGGCCGCATCCAGTCATCGATTGGGTAGTTTCCGGCTTCGTTTAAAATGGATAAACCGTCGTCCTGGCTCAGCCATGAGGCTGCTACAATTGCCTCCAGACGAACCCGGCCATGTTCATCTCCGGCTGCCTGAACGAGCAGATCGACCTGATCCTCCACCTGGTGACCCGTATATCGAAGCACTCGTACTGCAGCAGCTCTGACCCGATAATCCTCCGCATCAAGCAATTCGCGAAGCAGTTGGTCATGAACCTGGTTTAATCCCCAGCTTACCCACAGTGCCTCTAATAAGTGGTGTTCATATCTTTCTTCGCTTTCATCAAGATTGGCAATCCAGGTATCTAAATGTTGTAACACTTCTGATGCATCACGACTCCGTAATTCCAAGCGGGTTCGTTCCCGGGTTCTGAATTCGGGAAGCTTCAGATTTTCAAATAACTCTTCGATGGTTGCGCCAGCCACCTTTGCGGGTTCCACCAATGGCCGTTCAGGATAGGTGATTCGATAAATTCGGCCGTGAACGTGATCTCTGAGCGGATCTCGTGCATTATGCTGCATATGGCCGATCAATACATTGTGCCAGTCCACCAGGTAAAGTGAACCATCGGGAGCAAATTCCATATCCACAGGACGAAAATTACGATCGCTTGATTGAACCAAATCCTGTCTGTGGCGGCTTTTATAACCCGTGCCATCATCTTCCAGTGTATGCTGTTTGGTACCCAGAAATCCTATGGTATTGTTGATCAAAAAGTCTCCCTGAACCTCATCCGGAAAATGCCGGCTCGACACAAATTCCAGCCCTGAAGTCGGACGAACCCTGTGTTCATCTTCAATCAGGTTTCTTGATTTTGGATTGGCTACGCCGTACCTGGGTTTAACTGTACCCGGCATCATCCAGAGAACATCCGGGCCGGATGTTTCGGCAAAGAAATTCTGTCCCCACTCGTCAAATGCAATACCCCACGGATTGGGTATCGATAACTGGGCCGTTCGTTCCAGGCGGCGGCGCTGAGGATTGTACCGGTAAAACCCTCCGTTCGTTGCGCGAACCGGCCCATACGACGTTTCAACATTGGTATGCAGAAATACGCCCTCTCCCATGTAGATAGCGCCGGATGGATCCGCTGTATATGCACTGTGTGCATGGTGAGTATCATGATCATCAAAACCGCTCAAAACAATTTCGCTGGTGTCTGCCCGGTCATCGCCATCCGTATCTGTATAAAGCATCAAATTCGTTCCCTGCGATACATACACGCCTTCCGGTGCAAACTCAAACCCTACAGGAAGATGTAATCCATCCACAAATGTGGTCTGTTTATCAGCCCGGCCGTCGCCATCGGTATCTTCAAGAATAATCAGCTTATCATTGGGTTTTTCATCACCCGGCTTGTAGTGTGGGTAGCTTGGCATTGTAGCTACCCAAAGTCGCCCTTTGGTATCAAATGAGAGTTGAACGGGATTTGCCAGATCGGAAAAATCTTCTTCAGACGCAAACAGTTTAATTTCATAACCGGGGGCCATTTCAAATGTCTCGAGTGCATCCTCTCCGTACTTGTATTCGGGATTCCCATGCTGATCGGGATCGAAATTGGTTTCCACTTCCGGTAGCTGCCGGGTATTTTGATCCGCTGCCGCTACATCCATCTGTTCTCCATTTGCCGCACGCCAAATCGCTGTATCCCTGATAGCGGTCATTTGCCGGGTTTTCTCAATTTCAGCCGGATAGTTGTCCGGACCAAACGGATTGTATCGACGGCCGTAAGCATGCACACCATTGGGAATTTTAAAATCATTATGCCACATCCAGTTTTTTTCAAGTACGGCTTCATGAACTAAGTCCCGATGTTCTTCGACTTCCGCATCAACCTCCCCAAAGACCTCATCAGCCAGCAGTTTTGCGAATTTCGCATACCCTTCTTCATTGAGCTGTGATCCATCAATGGTTAACGGATCTTCACTCGATTCAAACCAGTCTTTGGATGGCGAAAATGCATCAACAAAAAGCACATCATGCTCTTCGGCAAGTGAATTGTGTTTATCGACAACCTCTTCCATTGCCTCCGTATAGAGGCTCAGGTTTTCGTTTTCACTGCGACCATCGGGCAGATCATGCTCATCGGAAAGATTTTCAAATGCAATGGGAGAAACAATGGCAAGCTGCGGGGGCGTTTCTCCATTATAGTTCTGATTTAATGTATGTTTGATGAACGCATCCAGTTCTGCTTTGTAGTTTTCCAGCCCGGCCTCTCCTTCAAACGATTCATTATAGCCAAAAAATGCAATGATAATATCTGTTTCAAGCCGGGTCAGCCACTCGTCCGGTGTTTCAAAATGACCCTGGCTGTTTGAATCAGTAGCTAATTCGGTGTAAAACTGTTCGGCGCCGGGAAATGCCCATGGTGAATTACGGGATGCATGAGGACGAAATCCGGGCCTGTTTCCGGGATCACTCATGTTCCGAATAAAGAGTAAACTATCCGGATAGCGAACGTGCATCTCGGTTTCAAAATGGCCGAAATTCATCATTCTTGATCCGAGGTTATTTCCGATTAGTGTAATATGAGCATCCTTGCTGATCTGCAGAGTATGATCTGTTCGAGTGCATTGAACAGCACTGAAAGAAATTAGAGCAATAGCTAAAAACGTGAGTGTTCGATTAAAATTCACTTTCAAGTTAATCACCGTTTATAGTTTGTAAGTTGTCGAGGATTTAGGTTGTCTGAAAATTCTGTTTTTATTCCCCCATTGAAGGGGGAAAGCGAGCATAGTGAGCAGGGGGATGACACAGTAAAGTGCTATGAAAACAAATATCCAGTTTTCAGAATAAAAAATTGTTTTTTCCATCCCCCATTGCCCCCTTCAAAGGGGACACTCCTCAAACAGCTCTTATACCAAATTCACATTATTTATAATCAATCGGTTTAAGGCCCTGGATAAAATCACCAAAACCGAATTTCGTGGGTGTATATTCTCCAATAAGTTCAACGTTGCTATTTTCAGAAACCTCCTCTCCCATGTCGAGAGCCCAGTAACAGGCGTTGACCAAAAGCCTTCGAAAGCCCTCACTTTCCAGATCCTCAGAAGATCCCATGGTTGTAGTAAAAACTTTCCCGGTATTTCCCTGTTCCGAAGTATATGTTTTTGTCCAGGCCACCGGCATGATTGATTTTTCCCAATTGATAGAAGCCTCTGGTGTCATTCCATTGGTTGATGCTCCCCATACCAGAACATCCACATCGCCCTGAAGCTCCCTGGTTCCATATACATCCGTTGGTCCCCAAATATCGGAAACACCCCTAATTATTGGATGATCATTTCGCTCCATAATTCCATCAATTAAGCCCCTGGTTCCTTCACTTCCATGATCTCCATGGTGATCTACCCAGGTTTCACCGAGAATTTGTCTTCCAAATCCGCCTTCCCAGCCGGGAACATCACTATTGTAGGAATACTTTGCATATTCACTTTCCGAATTTTCTGAGTAGGCAAACGCATGCGTTGCCGTTCGCAAGGCTACGATCGGTTTACCGGATTGCACGTATTCATCAATATATTTCATCTGTTCGTCCGGCAATTCACGGAAGCGGGTAAAAATCACCATCAGATCAGCAGATTCAAGATTTTCCAGACCCGGAATATTGTTTTGATAATCGGGTTTGATTTCACCGCTCTCAGGCTCAATTGCAAAAAGAACAGTGGTTTTAAATCCGTGATGTTTCGATAAAATTTTGGCCAGCATAGGCAGGGCTTCTTCGGACCGATATTCATCATCCCCGCTTACCAGTACAATATGTTGCCCGTTGCCCGGTCCCTCGCCCGGTTCAAACGTAATCCATTGGTCGTTTTCCTGGGCATTCACATTCAGGGTACCAATTAAAGCTGCTATCATCAGAATCGCCAGAATTTTGAATATTCTTAAACCATTTTGAAATACATTCATAGTATTTTCTTATTTCAAATTCATATTTTAGCTTGGTTTTGCAACTTTATAAAGCATTATCTAATAGATGCAAAAACACTAAATCAAAAATATTTTTCGTGTTTTTGTGATTTTGTGGCCTATTTAGCAGGATTTAGGTTTTTTTTTGATCTTCGCACTATAAGGTTTTAAAACTTACCACACTAATTGCTATTCAAATTATCCCTGTTAAACACTGATTTCGGGTCGGGTTTTGATCCGCTGAGGACTGCAATCACATTTTGAACCGTAGACACACACATATTCCGGTAGGTGGTGGCTGTAAGGCTTCCAGTGTGTGGGGTAATGAGGGTTTTTGGATGATTCACCAAAAGATGATCGCTACCCGGTGGTTCAACAGCAAGAACATCAGCCGCAAAACCTGCAATTGTTCCGCTGTCCAATGCTTTTAAAAGAGCCGCTTCATCAATAATAGGCCCTCTTGCCGTATTGATGAGAAAAGCACCCGGTTTCATGAGATCAAGCTGCTTTTTACCTATCAAATTTTTCGTCTCTTCCAGAAGCGGTACATGAATCGTCACAACATCCGCCCGTTTCAGAACATTTTGCATTGAGCCGCTTTCATATTCCGATTGAACAGGAAATTTATCCCAATATATCACCTTCATCCCAAAAGCATCAGCCAGTTTTGCAACCCGTTGACCTATATTTCCCATTCCCAAAATACCAAGTGTTTTTTCTCTCAGTTCATCCCCGCTGTATCGGTTCCGCCAGCTCCAGTCCCCGTCCTTGACGCGCTCAACAGACGTCCATGCATTTCGGACACACATCAGCATCAGGGTTAAGGCATGTTCGGCTATGGTTGATGAGTTGGAACCGGGAGCGTTAATGACTTTGACACCCCGCTTTGTTGCTTCGGGAACATCCACATTATCAAGGCCAACACCACAGCGGGCCACGACTTCAAGATCGGGGCAGGCATCCATCAACTCTCGGTTCACCTGGCCTTTGCCCCGGGTGACAATCGCGTGAATGGTAGTATTTTTGGCAACTTCAACCGGATTCACAGGCTGAAAAGCCTCATGAACAATTGTATTTTCACGCAACAGGGTATCCGCCTCTGTAGCAACGGTTTCGAGAAGAAGTACATTTTTTTTCATTGTAAAAATCTAAATTCGAATTTTTTAAACTACCTGTAAATTCTATCTCTGTTTATCTATTACCGTTGGCTTCAGCCAACGGGAGAGAGATCTGATACCTTAGAAGGGCTTTAGCCCCAAATTGAATGTGGCTAAAGCCATTTACCTCCTGCCTTTCATTACCGTCAGCTAAAGCAGACGGTAATAGAAAGATGACACTAACAGACAGAACATAAACCTTCTCCAAGAATAATATTCAAACCGATTACTTTTCTTTTTCTTCTCACCGTGATAAAGCGATGCATCATCACTTTTATATCCCCTGTAATCTTCACGATTGGATTTGTAAAGCCCTTCTTCATAGAGTTCATCCTCAAAAATAGCTTCATCAATATCAGCATCCGGATGGGAGGACAACTCTACGAGATTTCCGGAGGGATCACGTACAAACATCTGCATGGCACCATCGGGTAACTGTCGCACGTTTCCCCAGGGTTTGATATCAATCGCCTCTAACTCTTTCATACGTTTAAAGATGGAATTGAAATCATCCACCTGCATGCAGACGTGGCCCCGGAATGAGGGTGTGTCTTCCCACTCTGAAAGATGGAGCTGCTGTTCATCGTTGATATCAAAAAACATTACCGGGTAATCGAAATTGAAAGCGGGCAGCGGATCGAGGCCCAGCTCTTTTTCATAAAATTCGCCAGCTTCTTCCAGATTATCTACGATAAGTGTTACATGGTTGATTTTAACTGCGCGTGACATAGGATTGGTTTTTGGGTTTAAGGTTTAAAGTCTAAGGTTCAAGATGGCACTCGAAACATCGGGGTGTCCCAAAATGAGCACGAGCGAGACCCCGACTTTTCGGGGCAGGCTGTTCGTGCTATCAAAAGCTCGGAAAGACTATTCATGTTTTAAATTTTTTGCTTGTACTCCTTCACAAAATCCCAATTGGGTGTAACGCCCAAACCGGGTGTATCGGGAGCTTTTATTTTTCCGTTTTCTGCTTCTATGTTTTCGTTTACCAGATCATACATCATCGGGTTGCCACCCAGCGAAAATTCTATAATTGTAGCTGAAGGGCTTGCAAATGCAACGGTAACACCTGCCATAAATGAAAAAGCAGATCCCCAGCAGTGAGGAGCAAGTTCCAGCTGCCATGCCTGCGCAAGATGGCCCACCCGCATCGCTTCCGAGATTCCGCCGATGATCGCTGCATCCGGCTGAACAACATCTATCGCCCGATGGCTGATCAAATCACGGACATCAAAACAGGTGTATTCGCTTTCACCGGCTGCAATGGGAATGGATGTTGAGGCACGAACCTCTGCGGTTCCCTTCGGGTTATCCGGGCTGATCGGTTCTTCAAACCAGTATAAATCAGAATCTTCAACTCCCCTGCAAAACTGTTTGGCTTCGGGTACACTGTAGGTGCCGTGTGCATCCGCCATAATCTTAATATCAGGTCCCAGGGCTTCGCGGGCAGCTTTTACCCTGGCAATGCTCTTTCCAACTGTATCGTCCATCACCCCTACCCGCATCTTTACTCCATCAAATCCCTTTGATACATAACCGGAAAGTTGTTCGCCAATGCCATCCACATCCGCCCAGCCGCCGCTTGCATACGCAGGCATCTGATCCCGGCAGGCTCCTCCAAGCAGTTCCACAACCGGAACATTCAGGGCTTTTCCCTTCAAATCCCACAGTGCCATATCCACACCGCTGATGGCCGATATAGTGAGTCCTCTTCTCCCCAGGATTGGAAATTTCCGGCCTCTTGCCAGGGCATAGTGATCGCGCGTTCCGCTATAAAGCTGTTCCCAGATCCGGGTAATATTCCGTGCATCCTGACCAATTAATGCCGGTTTCAGTTCATTTTCCACACAGCTTACAATGGAAGCACACACCCCGGAAGAACCAACCGCCGCTTTCGCCTCGCCAAAACCCTGCAACCCATCTTTGGTTGTTACAACAACCAGAGTCATATCAAAATGGGTAAGCAATCCATAATCGGACCGGTGTTGTTTTGCTTCCTGAATGGGACAGCGAAGCCAATAAGCTTCTACGTTTTCTATGATCATGTGGTGTTTCGTGATTACGTTTTGAATGTTGAGTTTTGAGATTCCCCTCCCCGAAGTCTCGGGACCAAATGTGGCTCGAGAGGGGACAGATAGCGTAGCGTTTAGCGAAGCTATCAGGGGTGTGTTGAACATGACCCTGTTTCAGGCAGTTCGTGAAAGGGGGCATCACTGACACCCCTCGCCTTCGCTGTGCTTCGGCACTCCCCTCCCCGAATGGTCGGGACGCAAGCGCAAGGGGAGATTTATTTGCCCTACTTCAGGGTTATCAACTAATCAACGGTAAAAGCTTTTCAGCCGATCTGCGGGTCAGTTCCGTATAGAACTCTTCAGAAACGGATGTACTGCCGTGATCTTCAATAAATTTTTTCTGTTCGGCACTTAACCCCTCCGGCTTCTCATCAATTGAATTCAGATACGGATTTGCAGGAGTTCGGTCAACCGGTGAACAGAATTCCACAGAAATAGCCCCGTCAAACCCAGCTTCTTTTACCGTGTCTATAATCTTAGGCCAGTTTAATTTACCCATCCCCGGTGCCATCCGGTTATTATCCGCCACATGAATGCCGTTGATTCTTCCCTTTGCCCGGAGAATCGCGTCATAAATATCATCTTCTTCAATATTCATATGAAACACGTCCAGGCATACACCGCAGTTGGGCCCTACCTCTTTTGCAAGTGCAAGAGCCTGGTCACCCCTGTTGATAAAGTAGGTTTCGAACCGGTTAATGGGTTCAATGCCGATCAGAATTTCCTGTGATTCCGCATAGTCATAAATCTCTTTCATGGATGATACGGCCCACTCCCACTCCTCTTCGGGACGGCCATCGGGAACCAGTTTACCAACAGTGCCCGGCACAACAGATACCATAGTACCATTCAGTTCTTTTACCATTTTTACAACATCTTTCACATACTGAATAGACATGGCCCGCTGATCTTCATCAGCAGCAAGTAAATTTCGCTCTTCCATCATCAGGGTGACCGATCCCCAGCAGCCTATTCCGTGGTCTTTTAACAGTTTGCCAACTTTTTGAGTGTCGTAGGATTCCGGTTCACCGGAAATTTCCAGTTTATGGTAGCCGAGGCGGGCAATTCGTTCGATTGTGGTTTCAATCGGTTCGGCGCGCATCCAGTTGTGTATTGCAAGTTCCATACGTAAAGAATTCTTTTTTAATTATGTATCCGGCTTGAGATCTGAGTCAGCGGAAATACGGATAACTTATTGTTTAAACTGTGTTGATTAATAGCTCGCAGAAAATGTGCAGAAATGCTGATGGTTTGTCAAGTTTTTTTAAAAATGGTTAATCCACCCTTTTTAGCATCAACAATCGAATATCCGGCCCGCCTCCGCCGGGTAAATCCAACGCTTTGAGTGTCAGAACACCTTGTCCGGCTTTCAGATTGATTCTGCCTAGATTTACAGGTCTGAAATCCTTAACGTACGACTCCTGCCGCTCAATACGGTCGTGTTCCATCCCCCGAATTGGAGGATCATGAGCTGTGTCAATTGTTTCCGAAATGCTGTTATTCCCAAATGAAAGTTCCATGACCGTCCCCTCATTCCCTTCGGGGAGCGTATAGTACAGTTCTACTTCAAATTCTCCGCTTTCCAGAACCTCAACATCCCAGGTGATACTGTCTGAGGTGCTGCTCCAGTTTCTGAAGAACGAATCGTTCGGAAACCGATTCGAACGCTCGATAGCTCCATGCGGGATCCCGTCGCGCGCCGGAAGCTGCGTGTTTCGAAATTCCGGATGGCCAACAGGGAATGGGCGGTCGTCTTGCTCACTGTTTTCCAATTCACTTAACACTTCCTTTTCCCAGTTTGCCAATGAATCTGAAAGCGATTCGGCTATCTCGGGATGTTGACCAGCAACATCATTTTTCTGTCCCCGGTCTTGCGGGATGTTGTGGAGCAGTCCTTCATGATCCAGCCGCCACTGCTGAGATCGCACACTGGTCCGCCCGTTCCAATGGCTGTAAATAAGGCGATCATCCAACGAGTCCGTATCACCCAAAAGCAGCGGCTTCAGGCTGATACCGTCAAGAGGTTTGTTGGTTTCAAAAGAGATCTCCGCCAAATCGGCGAGCGTTGGTAACAGATCAATTCCGGCGGCAATCTGATCAATTTCTTTCCCATTCTCTATCATCCCCGGCCACCTGATAAAAAGCGGAGATCGCACACCGCCCTCGTCAATGCTGCCCTTCCGTCCTTTCATTCCACCATTCCACCGCCAGCTATTCGGGCCGTTGTCACTCATGTATATCACGATGGTATTTTCTTCGAGGCCCAAATCTTCCAGTTTTTGGTTGATCCGCCCCACATTCCAGTCGATGTTTTCCACCATCGCCAGGGCTGCGGTTGTAAAGGTGGTGTCTTCCAATTCGGGATCACGGTGACGCATGTCAATGCCCCGCTCTTCAACCTGCTGCCACCACCTGTCCGGCACCTGCATCGGTGAGTGCGGGGTATTATAGGCGAAGAAAGCGAAAAAAGGCTCTTCCTGATGGTTCTCAATAAACGACATCCCTTTATTTGTAAAGTCATCCACGATATATCCTTCTCCCTGAACCAACTCCCCGTTGTGTTCCAGGAATTTAGGACTGAAATAATCACCCCAGTGGCCGGAAGCAAATCCGTAGAACTCATCAAACCCACGGGCATTGGGGTGATAGGGAGCTTGCATGCCGTTGTGCCACTTCCCAAAAATACCGGTTGTATATCCCGCTCGTTTGAATACCTCAGCCAGTGTGGTTTCATCCAGGTCCATTCGTTCGCCACCGGCTGATGTTCCATAAACCCCACTTCGGGGATGATATCGTCCCGTCAAAAGCTCCGCGCGGGTTGGCGAACAGACCGGGCTCACGTAAAAATTGGTAAACGAAGCCCCTTCAACAGCAAGTGAATCGATATGGGGCGTTCGGATATTTTCATTGCCGGTGTAGCTCAGGTCTCCCCAGCCCTGGTCGTCTGTAACGATCAGAACAACATTGGGCAATGCATTCTCTCTATCGATTTTGTTTTCGGTACAAGCATTGAACACTAACGCAAACAGAATGATTATGAGACTGTAATTTGTTGCATTCATTTTTATTTGCTTTTAAAGATTGATCTTGTTTTCTGAAGATTCGAGAACTTACCCGAAATTTTATGGAAAAATATTTTTAACGTCATGATGGGCCTAAAGGATTGAATAACAGGAGGCAGCACAAGGAGTGTCAACAAGTTAAGTACAGCTATTCAAATTCTACTTGTATCGCGTCCATCACAGGAGTTGCAAATTCACCTCCAGAAACACGAAACTCAAACGTAAAGCCATATCCGGCTGGCAAGTTATTAGTTAGTAATTTCGCCGGTTCAGATTCAATTACACGAACAAAGCCAGCTTTTTGACTGTAGGATTCAGACACCTCCTGAAATTCCGTCCACTGGTCGATCTGGCCATCCTTATCGGTATCGACACCAGCTCGGGCTTCTACGCCATCCACCCACGGTCCACTGCTCACAAAGTCGTGATCGCTGCGTTGTACGATCAGGTAAAATTTTCCCTCTGCAAAACCGATGGTCGGGTCAGGGTGAAATCCTTCACCGATCTCTCCATCCCAGATAAACGAATCATAAATATCATCGCTTCTCCAGCGACCGACACGCATCGATTTTTCATCTTCTTTTGGATCATAATCACAAAACAGGTAATAATGTCCACCTACTTTTATCATTGTGTAATCCCCAAAGGCATCCTGTTCTTTTTCAGGAATCTGATAGGTAAACGGACCGGCATAGCGATTGGGAACAAAATGTGAAGAGGCTGGGGCATACTCCGCCGTGGAACCGGTAGAAGGTGCACGTTCATCAATCGGAGGTTTAAATTCGTGATGTTTAAAACCGGAATAGCCATCGGGGCTGTTGGTATGCCCGGCCAGAGGGGAATCCCAGGAATGCTCGCGCGGATTCAACGGGGTCCAGTCTTCATATATCATGTGAAAAGTACCGTCCCCATCACGAAATATCGCCATATCTGAACCGTGCGAAGGATCATCGAACACCATCCCGATCTCCCTGCCCGGTTTTCCATCAGCCAGATCATCGTCCATAATCAGGTGAGGTTGCTCGTCATTTGGCTTGTCAAAATAGATGTAAAACGTTCCATTCAGATACTCCGCTGTTGTTACCCAGCGGTTCCGCCAGCTGGTGACCGGACCGTGATGCTTCCAAGATTTCATATCTTCGCTATGCCATGCATGGTAACCATATTCCTGATCGCCCTGCAAGGCCGCCAGCAGCCAGTAATTATCCTCCCCTACCGGAACAAACACAGGAGCATCCACTGCACTGTCCGGGGTCACTTTTGCGATCTTCTGCCAATTATCCCATTGCGGCGACTGCTGAAAAGTGATAGAGGAAAGTTTTCGTTTTTCTTGAAACTCCTTAAATATTGAGCTAAACAGAGCTTTTTCAGTAGTGGGTCGGAGAAGGCCGTCAGACAGGGTAAAGTCATGCATATCTTCTGCTGCCGCTTCCCATTGCTGCTGAGAATTTATATGCCATATTCCGTTGGTTTCTGCAATTTTAGCATTCTGTCCCGTGGATAAAGCTGGCATGCAGCCTAATAGGATAACTGAAAAACAGAATATTTTACCAATTTTAGGAAGATTCATAATTCTTATTATCAACTTTATAAATACTAATTAATCAATCATTTAAATTCTTTTAAGAATCAGTATGTCAGTGACATATATTCTACAAGCGTTGTTATTCAATTGCTATTCCTGGTTCCTTGTTTAAGTACCCAAGTGATTGGAGAAAACTATCAGCCTCAGAAACTGTTTTTTTATAATATTCAAAATTTCTATAGTTGAAAAAGCCGTGCTCTTGTTCATCATATAAATGAAGTTCACATCTACTATCAACATTTTCCATTACTTTTTGGTAGTATTTGGCTGTTTCTACTGGTATTAAATCATCATTTGTTCCCAGAAATAAAATTGTTGGTGGCGCTCCCTTTTTAATGTTATGAAGTGGTGAAAAGTCCTTGTAGGCATCACCAATTCTATCATATCCATAACCACCGGGGCCGTTGTCTATAACTGGATTAAAGAGTATCAAGGCGTTCGGGATACTGCTTATTGAAATATTATCCGTATTCTCGTTATAGTCATCGATTAATGCCGTCGCTGCTGCCAGATGGCCTCCGGCAGAACCACCAGATGCAACAATCTTCGAGGTATCAACATGAAATCTCCATGCTCTCCATAGCTGATTGCATCTAATGACTCAACGGATTCCGTTACGTAGCTAGGGAATATCTCGTGTACTGGCATGTGGTTCAATTGATGCCACACTCAACCACCACCAAGTAGACAATGCAGGATATCTGATGATATCATGTTATATACTCTGTAATCTACAAGGAAAGCAACCATACCTCTTCGTGAAAAATACCTGGCATGTGGTTCAAATTGATTGATAGAACCACCAACCCAACCACCACCAAAGTAGAAAACAATTGCAGAATATTTTTTTTCTGGATTGATTAATTCGAGGATAATAGATGTCCATGAAGACTTTGGAGGCGGGCTGGAATCAACCTGCTTATATAGCACTTCTTCTTGGAGAATACCACCGTTGGTAAGTCGGCAGGCATCGGCCACTCCTTCATAAAAAGGGGAAAATTATAACACCATACAATAAACCGAATTTTTATGCTTACACTACTCATTTTTTAAATGTTGTTAACGTTTTACTGATATCCGATGGTAGTGATTTCGAAGTACTCCATTGTCAACCAAGTACAAACTTTGATCCATTACTCCTCAAAAAATTGTGCCCGGTGTTCTTCGGCAATTCGAATCAGGCGATCTGCAATGTCGGGATATTCGTCAATCACATTTACCTTTTCATACGGATCGTGAACCATATCAAAAAGTGATAGCTCAATCTCAGATTGTTGATATAAGCCGGGCATGCCGTCCCTGCCGCCAACCGGACTGGTTCGATATCCGTGAGGTACATGCAGTTTCCATTTCCCGTCACCGCTCATTACTCCCTGAAATTCATTTCCATTCGTAAACGCATAGTACTCCTGTGGAGATTCGGCATCGTCATCCCCGACAATCAAATTCCACACATT
This sequence comes from Balneolaceae bacterium, assembly GCA_034521495.1. Taxonomy (NCBI): domain Bacteria; kingdom Pseudomonadati; phylum Balneolota; class Balneolia; order Balneolales; family Balneolaceae; species Balneolaceae bacterium. Next base: position 20,388 of record JAXHMK010000021.1, on the reverse strand, counting down.
TTTACCATCAATCTCGTAATCAGGCAGTTCTGATCCCGTCAGTTCGGCAATCGTGGGCATCAGATCGATTGAGAAAAATGTGTTGTGAGACACTGTATTTGCTTTCAATTTCCTGCGGATACGAAATGATTAACGGACTTCGAATCCCGCCGTCGAATGAAGTTCCTTTCCCCTCCCTGAAATGAGTTTGTCCGGAGTGATTGGCATAGGACAGCCACGGGCCGTTATCGGAAGTAAACATGACAATCGTATTGTCTCTGACTCCGTTGTCCTCCAGTGCCTTTACAATCTCACCGACCGACCAGTCGATCTCCATCATCACATCGCCGTAAAGACCGGTACCTGATTTGCCTTCAAATTTATCGCTGACAAACAGCGGGACGTGAGGCTGCGGATGCGGGACATACAAAAAGAACGGATCGCCACTGTTTCTGTTGATAAAATCGACCGACTCTTCGGTAAACCAGGTGGTAAAGTTTTTTTGATGATCAGCCGTCACCGAATCGATCATTACCTCTCCGTTTTTCCAGTAGTGCATGGGATACTGTCCCCAGTACTCAGGATTTTCGGGATGACCGGCCCACATATCGTTGGAATACATAATGCCGGCTGTTTCATCAAAACCACGGTTATGCGGACGTGTCTCCTCCTGGTCTCCCAGGTGCCACTTACCGAAAAATCCTGTTCTGTATCCATTTTCTTTTAGCATTTCTGCCATGGTCTCAAACCTGGTCTCAAGCCCCAGAGCCTTGGGCGGATGAGCATTAAAAAGGCCGTTACGTTCGGGATAGGTACCGGTCATCAGTGCCGCGCGGGAGGCTGAGCAGATCGCCTGGGGTACATAAAAGTTCATAAACTGCCGACCCTCTTCAGCCAGCGTTTGTACATTGGGCGTGGGATACCGGGTTTCGGCAAATGGCTGAAAATCGGCAAAACCAGCATCATCCAGGAAAATGAGAACAATGTTGGGTTTGTTAATTTCATTGTTATTGCCAGCATCCCGGGATGTACAGCCTGCAATTTGAATCAAAATTATAACTGTAAGAACAGACAGGGTTACATTTATTTTTTTTAGCATAATGACTTCCCAAATTTAATAGGTTACATATCTTGTTTTCTTTTGCTACTCAACAATCCGCACAATCCTTCGTCCTTCGTAATCATGCCAGTCATCCGTTGCCCGTACAAATATAGTATAGGTTCCCGGCTCAAGGTTTAACGGCAAGTTTGATTTCCATAAGTGATGCGGAGTTGGATTAGCCTCTCCTGTACGTCTCCAGTTGAGATCAGTAAGCTGATCCTCACGCTCTTTCATGGCCTTATAAACAGGATCAGGTTCTTGAGTTTTTGACATCGGCACCCATTCTCCTTCGTGACCAACTTTTGCTTCTACCAAGGCATCAGGCAGTGCATTAAAAACGTTGGCAAATATCTCTGCTTGATCCAGTTCTTCAACCGGAACCTCATCGGGTGCTGAAACATGCATCTGAAAATCAGCTGGCCGGCGGGCGGCTTTAAATGTAAATTTCCAGTCATCCCCTTCGATATCCAAAAAACCGTAACCGGTTGGCGTTCCGTCTCGCATCAATGAATGAGGTATCCCGTATTCATCATGTGCCCCGGTCCACCATGAGCCACAAACTGTTGCCATACTTACCATATGATGCTCTTCGTTACCGAAAAAACCATCCTCTTCCCCGATAAACCGATGATAATGGCGGTGTGTATGCGCCGCAAATGTAATCGCGTTATCATGATCTGCCATCAGCCTGAAAAGCTCCAGTTTCTCATTTTCATCTGCCCATGGAGTGGAATCCACCCAGGGGATATGAGTCATAAATACCACAAGTTCATCATCGGGAATCTTCTCTAAAAAGTTTTCAACAAATTCCAGCTGCTCTTCACCAAGGCCGGTTCGGTAATACCTGTCATCTTCCTCTACAATCCAGCGAATATTATCGGTCACTATAAAATGAGTGTTTCCGTACGTGAATGCATACCAGGAGGGCCCGTATGTGCGCAAATAAGTTCCTCTTGCGTCCCAATTCGTATCAGCAGAAAAATCAATATCGTGATTTCCCATTACATGCCGCCAGGGAATTCCGATTTGTCCGATCACCTGGTTCAAGGGTTCAAACAGGTTGAGGTCATCAAATACCAAATCTCCCAATGTGGTGCCAAAGGCAGCATCAACACCGATAACTTCCTGAACAGAATCGTGAGCAATATAGTTAACCTCTTCGATGGTACGAGGTTGTGTATCTCCAAAAACGAGCACCCTGAACTGATCGGTTTCCTCCTGCGGATAGAGTGCAAAATCTATGGACTCTGCTGCCTCTCCTGTTGGCTTTAATCCCTCATATTCTGTTCCACCGGCCCCATCGGTACTCAAAATGGTATAAAACTGCGGAATATTGTTATGATTTAAACCTGTGGTCCAGCTTTTGGGCTTAAGAACAAAAACAACAGAATTATCTGAGGATTCCAATTCGTAAAATCCATTCTCATCAGTCTCAACAATCGCCGAACCGTTTGAAACTAATACCCCCTGAATACCTTTCTCAGCGGAATCAAACGTATTATTTTCATTGGCATCATGATAGACATAACCGCTGATTACGGTTTGTCCATGATTAGCTGCGGGAAATAAAAGCATTAACGAAAAAAGCAGGTTTGCATAAATAACTGCTTTTTTTACCAGTTGAAGGTGCATCAAATTTGTCATTTTCAGTTTCCGTTGAGGGTTCTTGTTTTACTCTTTAAAAGAGTAATAAACTGAGATTTGAATACAAAGTTAATTCTCTGCTAAACAGCGGACAGTTTATCTGAGGGTAAAACTCCTTTATGTAAAGTCTGTTCAACGAGTTTACCGGTTGAATTTAAAATTGAGAAAAATCCCCCTTTTGAAGGGGGAAAGCGAACGGAGTGAGCAAGGGGGATGACCAGATGAGTATTGATTTGACTCAAATATTTATTATCGGATTTCGAATTCACTACTTTCCATCCCCCATTGCCCCCTTCAAAGGGGACACTCTCCAAAACAACCTCAACCGGTAAATGCGTTCTGTCAATAAAAATATCTGAGGATCTTATCCCGAATAGTGTCTTCTGACAGCAATCATAAAATTATCCCTCAGTCAATCCCGGTAATCTTAATATTTCGAAAATCTACCCTGTCGCCATGATTTTGCAGACCGATATAACCAGATCGTTTTAGCAGGCCCGGATGATTCGGAGCATTTTCCATGTATTGGATCAAATTGGCATTAATAATTTGTTCTCCATTCAGTGTTACCTGAATGTTCGGCCCCTCTGCCCGAACTTTCATCGACTGCCACTCTCCGGCGGGTTTGGTCACTCTTTTTGAGACTGCCTGTTCAAAGTAGATACTGCCCGTATATTGCCACGGCTTCAGATCAGCGTACCGTTCGGCATAGTCGTCTAATATTTGAATTTCTAATCCTTCATTTGCCGGATTTCCTTCATGGGGCGCCCTTAGAAACAGTCCGCTGTTGCCGCCTTCAGGTACTCTGTACTCAAGTTCAATGATAAAATCATCATACTGACCTTCGGTCGATATCCACCCGCTGCCGGCACCATCGGTATATAAAATTCCATCTTCCACTCCCCAGGATTCCTGATTGCCGATGACCTGCCATCCGTCCAGGTTTTCGCCATTAAACAGGGAACCAAACAGCGGTTCACTTTCTGCTTCCTGATCTTCCTGGTTTTTGTTTTGACTGTTCGATCTTTCCACAAGCTCATCTTTTACTTTATCCCTGATCTCTTCATTCAAAACCGCAAGTATTCCGTTGGGCAGGTTTAACTGTTCAGATTCTCCAGAATAGTGCGGTTCTAAAATATCAGACAGGATACGAACGGAAGCTTCCCGAATCTCTTCCCTTTCATGATTAACATACTGGGTGAGGGTTTGCAGGGTTAACAATTCACTGCTTTCAGCAAGATGGTTGAGCAGTTCAATTTTGTAATGATTCCCCTCAATAGCTGAAAAGAGGTCATGAATGAGCGTCTCTTTCTCTGAAAGACTCTTATCTGATCGATGGATGATCTGCGTGAAGTTTTTAATTAATGCCAGTTGATCTTCGCCGGATGTTTTTGATACAGCCAGGGTAAACAGAGGCAGGATATCTGTACTGTTCCACATGCCCATCACCTCCATAGAAGCGGACTGCACCTGTGCGTTGGAATGGCGAAGGGACGTTTCTATAATATCGACAGTATTCATTCCATCAATGTGGGGTACGGTGCTTGTCAAACGGGCTTTTTGCAGGTTTGAACCATTGTTGTAATAAGTTCGGAAAAGTTGGTCTCGCTCTGTTTCTGCCACAGACCGGTTCAGGACAGAAGCCAGGGCTGTCTGAAGGAATTGTAATTCATCATCTGAAATATCGTCATTGAATCGTTCAACAAGCAGGTCTGCATCCGTCTCATTCCCAACAACTCCCAGGTAATCGTATACAGCCACTCTGACCGCTTCCTCGTCACTGTCCCACTCATTCAACACAGTCGTCTTATGATCATTCGCCCGGTAGGTCGCTAAAAGATCGATAAGGACCGGCTTTGTTTTGGAGGAAACTTCCGTTAATGATTTAGCCGCAACAGGCACCACAACGTCAGGCTCCAATTGAAGCAGTAGATTTTCAATCTGTTCAATTTCCTGATCTGTATTGGCTTTATCTAAAACTCCAATAGCAAGTTCGGGTTCAACTTCATCCTGGATCTGGTGCAGAGCCTGCAACGCAGCCAATCTGATTTCACTACTCGAATGTTCGCTTTGATCTCTTAAAACAGAAACTGCTGATAAGTCCCCCCGATCTCCCAACGCTTCAATAAAGTAGGTTGCATTGGATTCTGAAGATGACTCTTCGAATCCATCTATCAATTTATTGGTTATTTCTTCTCCTTCCAGCTCATTGATCAGCCTCAATGCGGATGTTGCAAGAATTTGTTCGGAGTTTTGTGCAATCTGTATCAGCTCATCAACAATTTCTTCACCCTGAACCTGAAAACGGATTTGAAGTGCGCTGCTTTTAATGTGTGCCGGAAATTCTCCTTTTAAAAAATATTCCGCTATGACATCACTTTCGGCAGCATAACCAGACTCCAGCAGGGCTTCTGCATAGCCTGCATAATAAGAGATGATTTCGGACTGCCTGAATCCGCTGTTCGTATCTATGGCCTGCTCAAAAAGTGAAGATGCGCCGGGCTCTCCAATATTGGATAGAGCAAAAAGTGACATACGAACCAATGGCCACTGATCTGATCCGGCAGCATGCTGAATCATTTCAACGGACTGCCTGTCTTTAAGCTCACCAAGAGCTTTAATCAGCGCGACTTTCTTCGGCCCCTCCGATGCAGGCAAGGATTGCCTTATACTGTTCGCGGCGGCGGGCGAGTCAATAATCAAAAAGACGCGCAGTGCATCATTATATAGCCTGTCATGTGTTAAAAAAGATTCTAAAACCGGCACTGATCTGTCACTTGCCGAAAGCCTGAGCTGCTCCATTAAAAATGATTGTACTTCATGCGAGTGATCTTTTTGAATTTCGGACAGCAACGCCGTTTCAAATGCTCTTTTTTCTGATTCGGCTCCGGGCCGGGCCACATAGTTCGCCAGGCTGCTCAGTGCATACCGGGCCTGAAGATCACTGCCCAGGGCCGGGTCAATCAACATTCCCGACAGAACATGAACAGCATCACCTTCCAAGATCCACAAGTTGTTCATTGACCCAAACCTCTTCCTGATGATGCTCAGCCGGCATATTTATAATGAGTTTCGATACCTCCTGATGAATATTATTCGCTGCAGCCGGTTCAGGTTCTTGCTGTGTAACCTCAGCCGGTTTACAGGAGGTAAATACCAGTGAGAAAACAATAGCAGCTTTAAAAACTGTTGAGAAAAATTTCATTTTGTTTGGATAATTGTCAGTCTAATTTATGTTTTCAGTCGATATGTCGATCATAATTTTTTTATACGTGTTAAATAATCTGGTAAATAATCACGAATCAGTGCAAAAAATTCGTTTCACCCTCACCCCTTCGCCCCTCTCCCGCGGGGAGAGGGGTTGGGGGAGAGGGCGAAACGATGAAAGTTCTAAATGTAGCAGATTCAAGGTTCATCCGTAATTCTTGTCTTTGGATTACCCCATTTTTCTAAATTAATTACCCGGTATATTATAATTGACCTGACACTATTTATTGTTAACACGCAACGTTGATCTATGGAATTTAATTGATAACGAGTACCTATATCTGCCAGGGAGAACGCATGGGTTGATGAATCATCCGGTTTGCCGCTTCATCATTCACAATTGTCTGCGTTTCCGGATCAAACTCCAGCGACCGCCCAAGGCGTACGGCTATAATTCCAAGGTTTACGATATTGCATGACCTGTGACCATTTTTCTCATTCAGGGCAAATGTTTTCCGTTTTTTAACGGCTTCGCTAAAATCTGTTACTTGAGTTTTAGGTTCCGGCAACGAATCTGCTAATTTTCTAATATTGGGAATATCTGATTGAAAACCCCGGTACAGTTTTCCCTTTGGCCCTTCAATAAAAGCAGCGTCTTTATCCCGGTTTTCACCATCCAACACAATTTTACACCCATCATCGTAGGTAAACTCAATTCTTCGCCACGAGGAGGCTGCATCAGGATGTTGTTGCGGAGCATCTACATCAACGTAAATAGGGTTTGTATGGTCTTTATTTAACAAGTATTGAGACGGATCGATATAGTGTTGACCCATATCTCCCAGTCCTCCGCCGTCGTAATCCCAGTATCCCCGAAAATTGCTGTGAACCCGATGTTCATGGTATGGTTTATACGGTGCCGGCCCTAACCACATATTATAGTCCAATGCTTCCGGTATCCATTGAGGCTCCAGATCCGTTTTACCCCTCCAAACAAACTTCCAGTTAAATCCCGTTGTTTCGCTCAGCGTTACTTTCAGGGGCCAGCCGAAAACATCATTTTCAACCAGTTTCTTGATCGGCTTTACTGTAGTTCCCAAGCCATAGAAATTACTTCTAAAACGAAACCATGTATTTAAGCGAAAGATGGTTCCATTTCTTTCTACAGCTTTTACAACTTCTTGGCCTTCACCAATGGTTCGGGTCATCGGTTTTTCGCACCAGATATCTTTACCGGCATTGGCTGCATCCACGGACATTTTTCCATGCCAGTGGGGAGGCGTTACAATATGCACAATATCCACATCATCCTGTTCGAGCACTTCCCGGTAATCACTGTACCCTCTAACTCCATCCGGCGTCATTGACAATGCCCGGCTCAAATGGTTTTCATCCACATCACACACAGCAATTAACTTAGAACCCGGATACGTCAAATGCCCCCTTCCCATACCGCCTACACCGATCACTGCTTTTGTCAGTTGATCACTTGGAGCCGTATATCCGTTGCCCCCAAGTACGTGGCGGGGAACAATTGTAAAGGCTCCTAAACCGAGGATCGATTTTTTCAAAAAATCTTTCCGGCTGAACCTTTTTTTCTTAGAATCTTTATCCAACTTCTTCATTTTTTAAAATTATGTGCGTGATTAAATATTTGAACAGGATAACGAAAAAATTCATAAACGTTCAATTCCAGATAGTATACCGATATAATGAGATCGGATCCTTATACATATACACATTCCAACCACCAGATACCTCAATTATGGCAGATCTTCAAAGTAACCATCGGGCGGCAGATAAATACACTCACACCCGCCAAACATCTCTTTTTTAGGTGCTCTCGGTAGTTCGTTATTGGGCAGTGGTGCGCCGGTTACGCGATGGAATTCATCCGGTGTCCGCAGACGGGGAACGCCGTCATCATGCTGTTTCATGAAATCTAAAAGTTCTCCTCTCAGCTTGGTTAATTCGTCCCGGTATTGCGGATCATCCGCCAGGTTATTCAGTTCATGCGGATCGTTTTCAAGATCGTACAACTCCTCTTCCGGCCTCGGCTCGTAATAGAGATCTCGTTGATTGTCATCAAGTTGACCGCTCTCTTCAAGCCTGCGAATTTCACCAAAGGTGCCGCCGGTCAAAGCATCCGCTGGAGGCGTACGCGGCAGATCATTAAAAAAGTTTTTGATGTACTTAAAGCGTTCATCCCTGACAGCTCGGACAAAGTTCTCATGATCGTGCCAGTGAGCCTGGCTGTAAATCCGGTCGCGAACTTCGGCCTCTGGATTTGTCAGCACCGGACTAAAGTCAACTCCGGGAGACGATTCAAAGGACTCAATACCTGCGAGAGACAGAAATGTCGTACCGATATCCACAGAACTAACCAGTGACTCGGTTTGTGATCCGGCTTCAACTCGTTCCGGCCATTTCACGATCCACGGGGTTTTGATACCGCTGTCATACATCGTGGTTTTATCTCTCGGAAACGGGCGGCCGTTATCACTGATAAACAAAATGAGTGTGTTATCGCTGACTCCCTGTTCTTCCAAAGTCTCCACCACATCCCCGATATAGCTGTCCATCCGGGAGATTTCATCGTAATAGAGAGCGTAATCCTTTCTCACCTCTTCGGTATCCGGTACATAGGGCGGGAGGATTACATCATCGACGGAATGAGGGTTCTCTATGATACCTTCTTCATAGCCTCGGTGCGGATCATGGGCGGCCAGCCAGAGAAAAAAGGGCTGATCGTCCGGGCGGTGCTCCAGCAGCGGCACCCATAAGTGCGACCCGCTGTTATCACTCTCCGGAAGTTCGCCATAGGATTTTTCCAATTCGTCAGTACTTTCCTCGGCCAGCATATCAAACCGGTCAACCAGATGATCTCCAAGGTGCCATTTCCCGGCCTGGCCGGTCCAGTATCCAGCTTCTTTGAGTTTTTCAACAAACGTCACTTTCTCCGCTGGTACCTCCCAGTGAAGCTGTTCAGCATCGGTTTGATGGGGATAGGTCCCGGTAATCATGCTTGATCGTGACGGACTGCACGAACTGGTTGTCAGAAATGCCTTATGAAACATCATTCCATCATCCGCCAGTTTGTCGATATTGGGGGTTTGAATATTGGGATGGCCGCACGCCCCACAATCGTTCCATGCCATATCATCAGCGATGATGAGGATGAGATTGGGACGGTCATCTGATTGTTCCGCGGCACTGTCAGACAAAGAATTGTTATCTGTCCATGTAAAACCAAGAAACAACACGCTGAGCAATGTGATCAGAATGGATGATGTAAGATGTTTCATACAATTAAGAGTTTGGAATTCAAGTGGCATATTCTGTTAAGATGCATAAACATAATGAAAAAGCTTTTTAACATGAGTCCGAAGTAAGATTTTTTTTAGGAGTGTCCCCCTTCGAAGGGGGCAATGGGGGATGAAAACATTGTATTTGATTCTAGAAAAAATGACCCAAGATATGGTTAATTCTGGACTTAGAAAGTCATCCCCCGGCTCACTCTGTTCGCTTTCCCCCTTCAAAGGGGGATACTTCTCAACTCAACTACTGATTCTTTCCATGATACGGGACTCCCGGAGTAATCTGCGACCAGCTATCATCCTCATATTTTTCCTGGAGTTCATCCAGCTTTTGTTTTAATTCCTTTTGTACGTCGGCATACTCAGGATCTCCATAAACACTGTTTAACTGCTCGGGATCTTCTTCCAGGTCAAACAACTCCCACTCATCATGATCAGGGAAATGTGCAAGCGTGTACCGTTGGGTGCGCAACCCATAATGACGTGCAACCGCGTGCCACCCGTTTTCCACCTCCGGGCCTTCATAGTATTGATAATAAACGGCATCCCGCCAATCATTCGGATTTTCACCCTTCAACAAAGGGACCATCGACCTTCCCTGCATTCTGTCGGGTCTATCCACTCCGGCCAGATCTAAAACGGTTGGAGCGATATCCAGATTTTGCACCAGGTGTTCGTTTACGGAACCCGGTTCAATCCCATCGGGCCAGTGAACAATCAAGGGCATTCTGAATGATTCTTCGTAAATCCATCGCTTATCAAACCAGCCATTCTCCCCCAAAAAGAAGCCCTGGTCTCCGCCATAGATCACAATGGTATTATCTTTCAGATTCTCCCGTTCCAGCCAGGCCATGAGCCGGCCGACTTCATTGTCCACTTCACGAATAACCCGCAGGTAATCTTTCACATACCGCTGATATCGCCACCGGGTTCGTTCCTCTTCCGACCAGTCTGCATAATTTTCGTACAAATATTCATTATCGGCAGCATACGCTTCCGTAATACGTTCAAGCTGATCTTCACTCAGGCTGTTCCCATTCACCAGTCTCTCCCAGCCCGGATTTGGTTCTCCCGTTTCCGGATGCAGCGGCACTTTCAAATCCCGTCCCCAGTTCATCGACTGAGGTCCTCCAAGCTCACTGATCTCCATATCCTGCTCATGAGCGGCCGTCGTCAACCCTGAGTAATCGTAAAAAAGATTAGGCGGCTCAGGAATATCCCGGTCCTGGTAATCGTTCAGAGACGGACCCGGAAGCCACTCGCGATGAGGCGCCTTATGGTTATAGATCATCATAAAGGGCTTGTCTCTTTCCCGCTCCAGCCGCAGCCATTCCAGGGCAATGTCTGTAATAATTCCGGTTGTATGGCCGTGATACTCGATATCTCCGTTTGGGGTACGCATGGTGGGATTGTAATAGGGTCCCTGCCCATAGAGCACTTCATAGTAATCAAATCCCTGGGGCTCACTTTTGAGATGCCACTTTCCAATCATCGCTGTCTGATACCCGTTCTGTTGGAGGATCACAGGAAATGTTTCCAGATCCACCGGCATCGCCTCCATGTTGGTTACCACGCCGGTCTTATGACTGTGCATGCCACTCAGCATCACCGCCCGGGAAGGAACACAGATCGAATTGGTGACAAATGCATTATCAAACCTCATTCCCTCTTCGGCCAGCCGGTCGATATTCGGAGTCGGCGTATGGTCCAGTTTCAACCCGTAATTCAACGCATCCTGATAAGCTCCGATGGATTGAGCCGTGTGATCATCGGAGTACATGACGATGATGTTGGGTTTTTGTTGGTCATTGTTTTGAGCATCAATAGTTGAAAACGGATAAAATCCGAGAAGAGTGAACAAAGTTATGGCAAAAATTTTCATGAAAACATTTATTTTTGTTCTGGATTTAAGCAAAATATACTATTCGATTTCGAGAGTTTGTATTGACGCTAAATATAATCGATCACACTCAAATAACAGAATTAGTAAATAAGTTTAAATTTAAAAATTCCGAACAATCTCTTGCCGCGATTTTGAATATACAGCCTCTTTAACGACCGTCATCCAATTTACGGATATGTTCCATATTCTTCTCGATTGTTAGTAATTATTTATATTATCACCTACACATAATAATTGGAGAATTCTGTTCCAGTTTAACACACGGTCATCAGAAAATCCAATCCAGTTAGGCCAAGTGATGTTTTCCGAAAAAGATTGATTATTATGATTCAACCCATATTGGACTGGACCAGCCAATATGCTCATTTTTCTGAATAATTCGCATGTAATAATAAAGGATTCCTTTTTCTTCCTGAAAGTTCTGATCAGACGAATTCGCCGTCAAAACCTGAAGTTGGCTCTTTTGGTTTAAATGTTCGCACGATCCTGCTATTTCTAAGTATATCCACCCTTTCAATGTCATCAGCAGCTTGTATTCTATATTCCATCATTGGAATATCAAAACTTTGAAGGGATTCCCCTTGAAAAGCTTCATTTAATCGAAAATCAATTTCAATTTGATCACCTGTCGTAGCAAATACACGTCGATCCTTCATTGCTTTAAATCATGCCATTCCTGTTAGTTTCTTTTACCCAGATACATGCAAGCCCTACACCAATACTATTGTGGTCACCACTCGCTATAAATCCAAGCTTGTATTTTTTCTCCCGTAAAGCATAATCAATAAATCCTTTGTCGTTTTCTGTAGGCCTGTGCCGTTCCACGTTGATCATACGAGGGGCTCCCCGGTATTCAGCATTGCCACGACACTGGAAAATTTCTACGATGGGTTCGATCTCTTCATCTCGGGTTTCCCAGCAGCAGGCATGCGTTTCATCTGCAGGATGATGAGGTATAGAGATACATTTGATATCATTGTCATGAATGTATTTCCATAACTTAGGAGCATTCGCTGTTTCCGGATTGTTTATTGAATATATTTCATCTTTATTTCTGATATATTTCTTCGCTTCTTCAGTGGTCGGAAAAATTATATTTTCTGTGACCAACACCCCGACTTGTTTCAAATTCTCCTCGGTTGGTAAGCGTCCACTCTACTGTCCGAGGGTATGACAAAGTGAGGATTGTCATTGTAGAAATCAGCTAGTCTTAAAATGTTTTCTCCAGTACACTTCGGTTTGCTGAATCAGGCACTCATCGAGTGATGCCCATATCAACCGCACTAACCTTCTGAGCTTAATCCAAAACGATAATCATCATGAAGAGTGCCATCTGTACCTGCAGGCCAGCGTACTTGATCTTTCCGAGTGCTCATGAAACTCACCAATAAGCAGCGAGTAAGTTTCACCTTTGTGTTAACATCTGGGTCTTTTGAATTTAGACCTGCCGCTCGAAACGGTCGTAACATCTTTATCTACCGGATGGCATTCCTCTACCATTGTTGGAGTGAGATTGAGGTCTGCATCCTGTGTTCCTAAGTTTCAGGCGAAGAAAACGATTCAACTCTAGCATACCACGCCTCTGACCTGATTAATGTTTCAGTATTATTTGGAATATCGTAATCCCGATTCTTGAATTGTTCACTCTTCCATGCCAGCCAGAATGATTCAGAAGATTTATCAAAAGCGATCGTAGGGATGATAGATTCCCCTTTTTGTTTTGTCTCCAGCAGGGTTATTGGCTTCGACCATCCTTCAATAGGGTCGAGATATGATATCCTGAATTTCCAATATGGATTCCCCTCAAAATCTCCACCACAATGAGTAACTACATAGAGATTGCCATTAAGATCTTTTTGGAAGTTTGGCCAGTGATCATTCTTACCTTTAAAAAGCCACCTGCCATTTTCTTTTTGCTCTAATAATTTCCCATTATGATAACAAACCATGGCACAACACCTGTCTCCAGTATAATTATCACCATCTTCTAATCGATGTGCAAATCGATTGTTTTCCCATGAGATCCATAGCTTTCCAGACTTATCAAAAGCAAGGGCAGGTTTTACATTAATGTTCACACGATCTTTAAAACCTCCGCCTATAGCTACAGGTACAGTTTTAATATCCAAATTCTTATTAATTATTTTCAATTCAATATTTCGGTGGGGGCCATCAGACACATCATAGGCAATGTATATATTTCCTTACCAGGTCTTTTTCAATCGCTGGATGACAGCTGTTTTTGGCTTTTTCAGAAATCAACAATGGAGCTGTCCAATTACCATCTAAAAAAGTTGCTATATAAATACAGAATTTACCTTCTTCAAAACTCTCCCAAGAAATGACAAATGAATCTTTCGGCAACCGCTTTAATTACCGGGTTGATAGATCGCTTTTCCGGGGCACTTATTAATAAGGGCATAGAAAATTGCCCCTTTTCATAGACGGATGCTTTAATTAACCATTGATTGTCCTTAATCTCTGTCCAGGCAATCCCTGGTTGCCCATCTAAATGGCAATCTGCGCTAATGGCTTCATAAGAACCTTCTTTTGCCGTAATCGGATTTTGTTCTTCCCATTTTTCATTTCTCCATTCAAAAGCGAGATGATTTCCGTGTCTTCTGGATATTCTCTTCTCCTAAGCGTTGCCAGATAAGTATGTGATCTATTTTGAAAAGAATTGGACTTTCATCTTGTTCATCCTCAAAATCACTCAACTGGTGACTTTCAATCGCTTGAAATGGGGTTTTCCTTTCTCCAAACTGGCTGAAACTTATTGTTGGTAAAAGAAAAGTGGAAGCAGATAAAGCGCAGTATTACTTATAAATGTTCTTCGTTTCATTTTCTATCAAATTTAATGTCGGCGTTATATATTATTGTGATGCAATAAATAAGCAGAAATTACATTTCACTTTTACTCATTCATTTTTAATTTGGCATCTTCTCAGGTAATGGCCCCCTCTTTTTGAAGAAGTTTCATCAATAATGTGTCTTGTAAGTCCACCGTTCTGATACTGTGACCAGTACTCTATTAATGCTTCAATCACTTTTTGTTCACTAAAACGATATAAATTGTAGTTTTATAGAGATGGTTTAGAAATGATCAATGAATGGCAGATGAGGGAGCATCAACTAAATAATGATTTACAACAAATGGAACGGGAAAAGTCAGAAATAATGTATTTTTTAGCATGTAGATCATATTTTTAAATTTTTAAATGAATTAAGAATAATCAGGTTACAGAACTCAAACAGAGTACAAGATCCACGAACCAGTGAGCACCTGGAAACGTTTATTAGTCATCGCTACGGGTGAGAATTACCTGATGCGGTGGTATCTGCTTCACCATTATTGGTGTTCAGTTCCACACTTAAATCAAATAAGCCCCACCTGATTCCAGGTAAACATTGCGTAAGAAAAAAGATACATCAGCACGCGGACTTATATTCCGAGTCAATTTCTGATTACCGAATGAAATTGTTAGCGACTTGCCGCTTCATCCTTTACCGGATGGATGAGTAACGTATGATGTCGTACAAGCCAGACTTCTGAAACTTGGAGCTTCCAGATAGCCTGGTGGCGGCCGATTTTAGCCGTACTGTCCCTTGTTTGCAGATCTTGACGAGTGAGCTTGGTCAGGATCTCCGCCTGGGTGGCCCTGACCATGATTCTGGGTGCTACAAAATTGTCAGGGCCGGGTACTGGAGACGTCGTCAAACCATTCATCATAAGCATTTTTAAGCCTTTCTAAAATTTCAACGTTTCATCCGCTGAAATCGTTAGTTTCGCCGGATGTCGCAGAGGTGCAAGCTGAGGAGCAGCTCGAATTGTTGGCTCACGCCGGCAGTTCTTCAAAATTGAAGTCCCGCTGTTATTGACCAATTTCCAAGTGTCGTCACGAATCATAAAATGATGATACCGTTGAGGGTTATCTCCTCTATGAGTCTGGATGGTAATTGTGCGCTCTGGCCAATCTTCATTATTATCATTGGTCAGTAACGGTAACAGACTTCGGCCATCTAACTCAAGATCTTCTGGTATTTCAATGCCGCACGCTCCTTGATCGTTGGCATAAGGTCCACACGCGCCGCAGGGCGATCACCACCGACACTCGGCACTTAATCGCGACGGCCAATAAAACCACAAAGGTGAACGAATACCTCCTTCATAAACTTCAGTTTTCATGCCACGGAACGGCCCAACATAACGACGTGTATTAGGACCGTTGTCGTTCAGATAAATCACAAGTGTTTCATCGGCGATCTCTAAATCCTGAAGTTGCTTCATCACCCGGCCAACATTATCGTCTATATTCGAAATCATTGCAAAGATTCGCGCTACTGTGTCAAGTTCATTATTCAACTCATCTTCATCAGACTCTGAAATTATCAGTTTGGCTAACTCATCAGCTTGTTCAAGGTAGTATTCGTACCAATCTTGTGGAACATCGTGGTAAGGGAGATGCGTGGGCATTTGAAGCCAGATATACAAAAAAGGGTTCGTTATCGGCATGGGCTTGGCGTCTGAATCGGTTGGTGTAGTCTCCGATAACATCCTGTGACATAACCATGTGTGTGCACCGATCTACCGTTATGATAAGAGCAGCGGATCCGCATGTTCGTCGCTCGTTGCCAATTGGTTCGGAATGCCATGGCCAATTCCACCGCCAAAAATGTACCGATGCTTCATCAAAACCTTGGTCTATCGGCCTCATTGGATAATTATCACCTAAATGCCATTTTCCAAATATACCCGTTCGATAGCCCGCATTTTGTAATACATCAGCGATAGTAACCTCATCAGGATCCATCATTGAACGTCCGCGCCAAGTATCAACAACGCGGGTTCGATAGTTATGGCGACCCGTCATAAGGCTTGCACGTGTTGGAGAACAAACCGGGTGCACGTAAAAATCAGTTAGCGATGCACTGTTTTTAGCCAAAAGATCAAGGTGAGGGGTTTTTATCACATTGTTTCCTTTAATACCAAAATCGCATCAGCCTTGATCATCAGTCATCACCAATATGACGTTAGGTTTTGAAATCGTGGAATCATTTTGAAAAGATTTACGGCCATCCACACAATTAATATTGATTAATAGGACAAATATCCAAAAATGAAACAATAGAATATATTTTTTACGTAAGATATCACTGATTTTTATCTATGGATATATTTAGATATTTTGTTACTTGAGTAACCAGAGGGCATAGCTTTTTTACAGTCAAGACGTATTCTGAGGTTTATTTTTCGATCATTTCTTGAATAATAAAATTGAGGATCAAAGATCATCATCAGTTTACTTCTGATTATCACACGGTTCAATCAATTTGCGTCCATCCCAACTCACTAGCCTTCTGAAAGTGCTATATTTTCGTGGCTAGGAGTGGCGCTCGACCCACCCAATGTGATTATTTTTTGTGATTACACGCAGATAATAAAAATATCAAACCCAGTACATTTCTCTGTACTTGCTTTTATCTAATACGATTAAATGTTTATGTATACCTAATATTGATGCAAATTGCAGTTTTTTTTTAAAATGTTAGATCGAATGCCTTTCAATTCAATTCTCGAACGCGAATATTTCTGAATTTCACCTTATCTCCATGATCTTGCGACCCAGATATGACCTTCAGGGACAGTTCGCGGGAGATGTGTGACATTCGAATTTGGTGTCACGAACCATTTCGAACCACCCAACAGACCATCGTTCAAATTCAATAACTTTTTCACCGTTTTGCCAATATTCCATAAATGGGCCATTGGAAATGATTTTTGTTGCAGCCCATTTCACCAGCCGGACGAGTATTTTGTGGGACGGCTGGTTTCCAAATCATATAGTGGTGAAGACAACTGAGAAGCGTTGGATTACGGGGAAAAGCCTCGTTGTCTGAAAGTTGCAACTCCGGCCCCGACCAATGTATCGCCAACCCTGGTTGTTCAATCACATGATGAAAAATGCCGCTGTTACCTCCTTCACTCATATTATATTCGGCTCTGAATTCAAAATCCTGATATTTTTCTTTTGTAATGATGTTAACTCTGGAACCCTCTTCTTGGCGAGAGTACCAATCATCCCCACTCATGATTCTTTCCATTTCTCTGGCGTAGCATCCATGTTGTAACCACGCCAGCGTCCAGTTGACTGGCCGTTACAAAAGAGTATATCCACTCGCCGTAGACACTATCAGTGTTTTCTTGCTCATTATTATTTTCAGAGCGTACATTCCCAAAAAAAGGAGGCCGATTATAAAAATTAATAGTTTAGATGTTTTATATATAAACATAGTCTTTTTGCTTTTATTGAATATAATATTCAAGTTTTTAATTACTTTATTATATTAATTTATTTTAGAGGACTCTCATCTCAACCGTGACGTTCAGCGGATGGCTTTCCCTTCTCTCAAACTATCACTTGCAAGCAGTGCCGGCCCAGCAGCTCGCAAACCAAACATTCCATCCTGAAATAACTTTTGGCCTTCCCGGATAGCCCCTGTAAAGTTCCGTAAAATGATCGAAACGGGTTTTCTTATGGCCGGCAGGAGCTCCGATACTCCACAATCTCACCAGGTTCAATAATATTGGCTCTTTGTTCGGGATATTTTTCGCGATCATACCTATTCATATTCTTTTCGTGTTGCCTCACTAAAATTATCAATTCTCATACCTGGCTTCATCAGGCATTTTGCTTTTTCTTTAGCATCAGGTTCTTCGCACTAAATCGCATCTCACCTCCTGAGCCCAACAAGCCGAAATACTCGAACCTCCCCCTGATCCATCAGCAAAGTTCACTCTAAGTGACATACTGAATGCTGGGTGACTCCTCTGTCTCCAGGATAATCAAAAGGCCTGAGCCGTCAACCTCCTCAGCATCCCGCCCATCTTGCCCAGAATACCAGGCCTCCGGTTGCATAAAATTTTTTCTGGTCCCAGCGAACCCGAAATCATATGAATCCGTGAAAATAGATGAACGAACAGGTCTCCGGACACACCCGTGCCATCGTCGTTATAATTTCTCCATCTGAAATGTTTAGGATCCAAACGGAATATTGGGCAAATCTTTTCGAAAGGTTTCCCAATCCACGTTTTCAGTAGTCGCATTGGTGGGAATGGAGTATTGCCATGCCCCTCGGTGTAAAACGGTCCGTATAGCCTTCTACGTAGTTCAATTCACCTATTTCACCGGCAAGATAAAAACTACGAACTTTTCTATAGATAATACTACTGGTCCACTTGGCTTTTGATAATCAAAGGCGTTCCTGTTCTCTGCTCGGTTTCGATCACCTATGAACCATTGATAGTTGAGTTATCGGTTTCTCCAAGTAGACCGGCTTGCCCTTCTCCAACGCGTGGATGGCGTGAAGATCGTGCCAATGATCAGTACTTCCAACAACCACAGCATCCACATTCTCCCGGTCAAGCAATTCACGATAGTCCATGGTTCTAAATATATCATCTCCAAATCTTTCCTTGCACCTGGTTAGGCGGCTATCGTACAAATCGCAAGCGGCAACTATTTTAAAACCATCATATTGCAAGGCAGTTGCAATATTACCCTGTCCCATACCTCCGGCCCCGATAAGGCCCAGGTTTACATGGTTGTTTGGATATTTTTTTAACCGGGTGGCGTCTGGGCTTGAACTGATATGAGGTACTTTTGCCTTTGCCCACTAATGGGACACTGACGACTAGCTGAAGCGATGCCCATTTTTTTTAAAAAGACTTCATTGAAATTTTTATTTCGTTGGCTCATAATTTGAAATTAAATTTTTGATTTTTTTACCTATAGATAGTGGTTGTAACCTTTAAAAATTTTCCATTTACTCATTTTTTATATCATCGACTATGACCATTTTCATCATTCTGTTTGAGTAATTCCTTGAACTGTTCAACAATCTCAAGGAGAATCATGCCACAATTATTTGTCTCAGCCAAGTCTTCAAGGTTATAAAGTTGCCTTTGGATCACCGGGACCCGGCTTGATATAGGCTGGAGAGGTAAAACCTCCCGAACCCAGCCCATCGATCAGTTTCCAGGTTCTGTCTTGGACAGATCAACTACGTTAACCAACCGTGACGACTACTGGATAATCGCTTCTGTTTCTGGCTGTTCGCCAGTCAGCAGGAAGTATGCTGAAACTGTCCTCCCTGTATTATCTGGAAGGCCTTTGCCCGTGATGTCAGCAAAAGTTGCCAACATATCCATGAAGGATAATCGCTCCATCGTAACTGTGCCCGGTTCAACCACTCCTGGCCATCTAACTATAAATGGCAATCCGGTGCCCGCCTTCATGTGCATCACCCTTCATACCCCGCAAGCCCCCGCTGGAATCATGGCCGTATTCGATCCCTTATCATACCACACAGGGCCATTATCGCTGGTGAAAATCACCATTGTTTCTTCAGCCATACCTCTGTTTTCCAGCTCAGCAAGAATATCTCACGTCCATCAGTCATCGCGATAAAGTCGGCCATAAATCCCGCCCCCGCTGACTCCCTCAAATTCCTCGGTTTGGCACTGAGGGAGTATGAGGCGCCGGAACGCAACATACAGAAAGAGAGGCTGATTGGAGTTTGCAGAACCGTGGTTCTCAATAACCCGGATCGATTCTTCCGTAAAACGGGGCAAAACATCCACCAAATTCCATGTTTGGCGCAATGCCGCCCTCTCGCCAGAAAACACCCTGGATATCCGTCCATATCCCACCGCTAAAATTATCATCTACCGTATTTGAGGCGGGTTCACCACACGGTCATCACGTATATAAAAGTAAGGCGGGATATCAGTCGATGCGCGAATACCAAAAATCTAAATTGAATCTCGGTCAAATGGTTCATCTCGCAAAAGCATGTGATCTTCTTCATATTGCCGAATAGGCTGCAGCTTGCGTTATTACCATTATTTCCGGTATAGTCTGCCCGGTCTTGCGTACTCATTGATCGAATCAAATGCCATTTTCCAACCATAGATGTCTTGTATCCTTGTGATTGCAGCAACGAAGCAATCGTCATCCTTCCTTTTTCAATAACCGGTTCATTCGGCCAGACACTTGTAAGCACCGTACTAAAAGGATACCTTCCAGCTAACAAACCATAAACTGGACGGATGGCACAGCGCTCCGGGTGCACGGGCATCGCCATAAATCTTATACCTTTTGCTGAGCCATCCACACTTTGGAGTGGGAATCTTTGATTCTGATTATAGCTTTTGAGATCGCCATAGCCCATATCGT
>JAXHMK010000020.1 GCA_034521495.1 Balneolaceae bacterium | reverse complement strand
GTTGATTTTTGATATTATTTTTTTGCTGTCATTTTAATAATAAAGCTTTTTGGGTGTATATGTTATTTGATAGAATGATTGGTAGATTTGCAGCGGAAGCGTCCGTTAAGCCTCCTTGAATATGGTTCGATAAAGCTTTAGTTGATGATCAACAAAAAATTATCGAGTTTATCTGAAAATTTTGAGCGGTGCAAGATTTATAAATGTTTCTCAATATTATTGTCAATAAAAAAATTGATTTTTGAGAAATCGGTAACTCGGAATCTTTTAAAGAATAAAATCCTTAAATAGCTAAGATTTTTAAAACATATGTTAAAGATTACCAATTATGAAAATTGACCAGTCCTCAGGTGTACCACTTTATAAGCAGATTGAAAATTATATAAGAGAAGAAATAGCCAGTGGTAAATTTGATGATGGAAGTTTTTTGCCACGTGAAGAAAAACTTGCCAACAAATTTGGTGTTTCGAGAAATACTGTCAGACAGGGAATTGTCAGTCTCGTGAATGATGGAATACTTAAAAGAACTCCTGGAAAGGGAACAGTGCTCGCAGAAAGAACAATTACAACCAAGCTTTCTGAATGGCATAGTTTTCGAAACGAAATGAAAAAAAAAGGGATAAGAGTAAAGGATTACTTTATTAATACCGAATTTGAGATTGCGCCGCAAGAAGCTTATCAAAAGCTGGAAGTGAGTAAGGATATAAAACTTTTCAAGTTGGAAAGGCTACGAGGAGATCAGTTAGCTCCCTTTGTATATTTTGTATCTTGGTTTCATCCCAGAACTCAACTGGATGAAAATGAAGATTATACCAGTTCACTCTACTCCATTCTTGAGAAGAAGCATTCTGTGATTCCTTCATATTCAGAAGAGGAACTGGATGCTATTGAAGCAGATGAAAGAATTGCAGAATATCTTCAGATCGAAAAGCGAAAACCCATTCTTTTTAGAAAAAGGCTGGTATTAGATGCAGGAGAACGTCCCATCGAATTTAATGTTGGTTATTACCGGAGTGATAAGTTTACATATTCCATCCGATTTGAAAAGAAATAAGTTGGCAATTTTTTAAAAATTTGACTATTTACACTCTAAATGTTTAAACATTTAGACAAAATATTAAATGGCCTGTTACATAGCTCTTGATATTGGTGGAAGCCATATTACTTCTGGACTTGTCAATTTCAAAAATAGTAATCATAAGGTTGAATACACCTTCCACCAACCAATAGATAACAATGCAACTGTAGATCAACTGCTTGCAAATATTACTGATTCCATTGTTAATGTTTCAAACCAATTAACCCGTTCCCAGATATTAAAAGGCATCGCTGTTTCTATGCCGGGCCCTTTTAATTATAAGAAGGGTGTCAGTCGTATTGAGCATAAATTCAATTCCTTGTTTGCTCTCGACTTGAAAACAAGTCTTTCAAATATTCTGGCCAAAAAAGATATTCAAGTTGATCAAATTACTTTTTTAAATGATGCCCAGTCTTTTTTGCTGGGAGTATTGCATCAAAAATGTATTCATTCTGAAAAAGTATTGGCAATAACATTGGGTACGGGAATTGGAAGTGCCAGTTATTCGGGGGGTGAACTGTTCTCGGGTTTATTGGACGAAAATCCTCTTTACAATAGCAGCTTTAAGACAGGAATTGCCGAAGATTACTTTTCCACAAAATGGTTTTTAAATCAGGCTGCAAAAAAAGGTATTGGCAATGGTACCGCAATTTCCGGAGTGAAAGAACTGGCAATGAAAGCGGAAGATGATCAGGCAGTACAACAAATCTTTGATCATTTTGGGAAGAATCTTGCTGAATATTTAGATGATTTAATTAGCCAAAAACAAGTTGACCGAATTGTATTTGGCGGAAAGATTTTTCATTCTTTTCATCTGTTTGAAGATTCATTTAGAGATCTCTTTACGGATAAAGTGTGGGTTCAGATTGTTGATAATACATCAGAATATTCACTTTTGGGAGCTGCTTTCGACCAAAAACAAAATGGAATGGGAGGCGGACAAAACAAGATTCGAAAGTCAGTATCACCAGTGCTTCCAATACATAAGAAGAAAGAACCTGAGGGTTATGACATTTATCCCACGTTTCCGCTGAGTGATGGAAAAATAAAGATGGGATATCATTCACTTATGGAGTTTATCCACAAGCAAGGCTCCAATCAAATTGTTATTGATGGGAATGTTGGTACCATATGGGAGGAGGTGATTTCCTGTTTAAACCGTGAATTTATATCGGCAGAAACAGATGTAAACTGGTATTGTATTGAAGCAGCTCATAAATCAGAGAGTGAGATTGATTCCATGCTTGAGGGATATTTAGGCGGCGATGATCCTTTGTTTGGGTTTCATTTTCCCGGCCAGTTGAAAGATTTTTTTGATGAACAGTCACTCTCACAAATTTCATCAGATAAAAATACGCTTTCAATTCTCTACGGTACGGGTGCATCTCTTGCAGGCTGGGAGGCTCCGGTCATTTATATTGACCAACCCAAAAATGAAATTCAATATCGATCGAGAGCTGGTTCAGTTACCAATATTGGATCATCTGACACAGAAGAGCCGAAGATAATGTACAAACGGTTCTATTTTGTGGACTGGCCGGTTTGCAATAAGCATAAACAGGAACTTTTAGGCCAGGCGACGGCCATTGGGGATGGACAGCGTCCAGGGGCAATTACCTGGATAGAAGGAGATGATTTTCGTGCCGGATTGGAAAGAATGGTACAAAGCCCTTTCCGGGTAAGGCCCTGGTTTGAACCGGGGGTTTGGGGCGGACATTGGATGCAAGATAAATTTGAAGGATTGAATCCCGATGCCAAGAACTATGCATGGTCATTTGAAATCATTGCTCCAGAAAACGGAGTTATTTTTGAAAGTGACGGAATTATGCTGGAGTTCGGTTTTGAATTTTTACTGTATCACAAAAATAAAGCAATTCTTGGCCGGCATGCGGATGAATATGGATATTATTTTCCTTTGCGATTTGATTACCTCGATACGATGGATGGGCAAAATCTTTCATTGCAGTGTCATCCCACGCTGGAATATATGAAGGAAGAATTCGGTGAACCAATCACTCAGGATGAAACCTACTATATCATGGATGCCGGGCCGAATGCTGAGGTTTATCTTGGATTTCAGGAGGATATCAATCGCGATCAGTTTCAAGATGTATTCGAGGAATGCGCAAAAAGTAAACGGAAAGCAGATGTTGAAAAATATGTACAAACATTTCCTTCAAAAAAACACGATCTGTTTCTGATTCCGGCAGGCACGATTCACTGTTCGGGTAAAAATAATTTGGTATTGGAGATCAGCAACACACCTTACATTTTTACCTTTAAAATATATGACTGGCAGCGTCTTGATCTGGATGGAAATCCAAGGCCCCTGAATATAAGTCGTGCGCTGGAAAATCTGAATTTTAGCCGGGAGGGTAAATCAGTTGAGAAAGATTTTATTAGTAAATCTGAAATACAAGAAGAAGGTGATAATTGGAAAATTGTGAATCTTCCAACACACAAAGATCATCTTTATTCAATTCACCGGTTGGAATTTGAAAAATCAATCCGTGTAGATACGGAAAACAGATTTCATGTATTGAATTTGGTTGAGGGTGAGTCTGTCTACATCATCAGTAACCATCAAAAAATAAAACTTCGTTACGCCGAAACAATAGTAATACCTGCAACAACGGGAGAGTATCTGATTGAAAATTGCACAAATGGAAGTGCAAAGATCGTAAAAGCATTTATGAAATAGGCCATGCCAAAAGAAAATACATTTTATCTTGTACTCATTACCCTGATTGCTGCCACCGGCGGTTTTCTGTTCGGATTTGATATGGCTGTGATTTCCGGAGCACTTACGTTTGTTCAGGATCAGTTTAATTTAACTGCAGTTCAGGAGGGATGGCTTGTTTCATCGGCATTGATCGGGTGTATTATCGGTGTAGCGGCATCGGGTGAATTTAGTGACAGACTTGGCCGACGATTTGCTATGAAAACGGCCGCTTTACTCTTCTTCCTTTCTGCTGTGGGGACTGCCGCAGCTCCGGGTTTTGCCTGGTTGATAACCGCACGACTGCTGGGGGGGATTGGCGTTGGTATCGCTTCGAATGTAGTGCCTTTATACATCTCAGAGATTGCCCCGTCCCATATTCGCGGCAGATTGGTTACTTGCTATCAGCTTGCTATAACTGTGGGAATTTTGTTTGCGTATATATCTAATGCTATTGTGTTGAATCTTACTGAAAGCACGAGTAGTTATAACTTGTGGGGTTTTCTGGAGTTCATTTTTGTTGATGAAGTCTGGAGAGGTATGTTTGGGATTGAAACAGTCCCGGCTCTCATCTTTTTAGGAGGTATTTTTATGATACCTGAAAGTCCAAGATGGTTATATAATCAGAAGAGGGGAGATGAAGGCAGATCTATCCTACAGCGTATTATGGGCAGTAAAAAAGCGGAGGAGAGTGCAAAAGAAATTCAACAAACCCTGGAAGAGGAGGAAGGTTCATACAGAGAACTGTTGAAACCTGGTTTGCGAAAGGCATTAATCATTGGATTATTGCTACCGGTTTTTTCACAATTCAGTGGAATAAATGCCATTATCTACTATGGACCCAGAATTTTGAATGAAGCGGGGATGGAAGTGAATAACGCACTTCTTAGCCAAATACTGCTCGGATTTGCAAATATGGTATTTACGTTTATTGCTGTATGGAAAGTAGACAGCCTTGGCCGTCGACCGCTTTACCTTTTTGGCACGGCAGGTGCAACCATTTGTCTGACAGCTACCGGGTATTTTTTCTTTATTGGTGCTACCGGCAGTGTGTTTTTGTTAATCAGCGTTATAGCTTTTCTGGCTTGCTTTGCCTTCTCTATCGGTCCATTAAAGTTTGTGATTGCTTCAGAAATATTCCCCAATAGAATTCGGGGTCGTGCCCTGGCGTTAAGTATTATGGCAATGTGGATTGCTGATACGATTGTGGGTCAGATTACCCCCATGTTATTGTCAGCAGGAGGGGCATCTGCTACTTTTTGGTTCTTTGCCCTCTTCTGTATCATTGCATTTTGGTTTATCTACAAAATGGTTCCAGAAACAAAGGGTAAATCGTTGGAAGAGATACAACAAATGTGGAAAACAGAGATCTGATATTAAAACAGCGGAGTATAGTAAAAATCAAAAAAGAAAGTAGTTCATAGATTTGAAAATCTAATGTATAGATCATATCCGGGCAGTAAGTAAATTTATTGGGTAAACCTGACTGAAACCACTCATTTTATCAGGTTATGACCCTTTAATCTTCTTCAGTTTCAAATAGAATGTTATTCATCAATAATGACCGAGATTTGTCACCCTCTCTATTTGAATTTTATCTCATAAAAACGTCCCTCCCAAGGAAGCTAATTTAAAAAATAGATTCTCATCTCATTATTCATTCACCGCAGGTTCAGCATTATGAATATTTAATTGTTTAAACATTTGTACATAATAATTTTTTTCTTTATTTAATTCTAACAATCGAGTATTTAATTTTTTATATAATAGAACGCTTTGCAAAACCGTGGTTACCGGTCAATCTGAACTCGATTCAGATTCTCCATTCGTCTTTAGAGCCAGTATCTGGAGATCCTAAATCGAGTTCAGGATGACGGTCAGAGTTTTGCAAAGCGTTCTAATATTATTCTTTAGTAAATCTAAAGCTATTTAATTACTCTTTATTACAATAACATGGAATTCAATCGCCTGTAATGAAACAGATGTCATCTCATAGAAACAAAAGTTATTTTCGTGCTGGAATGATTCTGTTAGTTTTGGTGATGTTTACATTCTATTCAGGATGCACTTCTGAGAACGAGCAATTCACCAGTGACCCAATCCCGGAGAATGTTGACTTCAATTTTGATGTAAAACCGATCTTATCGGACCGCTGTTTTGCCTGTCACGGTCCTGATGAGGCTGCCGTTGAAGCGGATTTGCAACTCACCACCGAAGAGTTGGCGTATGCTGCGTTGGGTGAAGAGAAGAATCGATTTGCCATCGTTCCGGGGGATCCCCATGACAGCGAACTTTATAAACGAATCTCTTCTGACGATCCCGATTTTATGATGCCACCTCCGGCATCAAACCTGAGTATTACCGACCGGGAAATTGCCATTCTGAGAAAATGGATCGAACAGGGAGCCGAATACAAAAAGCATTGGTCGTTTATCCCACCCGAAAAACCGGAACTTCCTGAAGTTAGCAATGATGACTGGCCCAAAAATGAGATCGACTATTTTGTAATGAATAAACTGGAGGAGAGGGAATTTACACCTTCAGAACGGGCATCCAAAGAGAAATTAATTCGTCGTGTTTCTTTTGATCTGACCGGCTTACCGCCAACCGTAGATGAAGTGAACAAATTTGTAGCCGAAGATTCACCCGATGCTTATGAAAAACTGGTGGATCGATTATTGGCATCAAAAGCGTATGGTGAGCGAATGGCAACCGAATGGCTGGATGTGTCGCGATATGCCGATACGCATGGTTATCAGGACGATGGCCCGAATCACATGTGGCCCTGGCGGGATTGGGTGATCGAAGCGTTTAACCAGAATATGCGGTTTGACCAGTTTACAACCTGGCAAATTGCGGGAGACATGCTGCCGAATGCAACCCGCGAGCAAAAACTGGCAACGGGATTTAACCGGGTTCATATGCAAAGCCAGGAGGGCGGCATTGTAGACGAAGAGTACAGGGTTGAATATGTGGCCGACAGAACCAATACAACAGCGTCCGCATTTCTCGGAATGACGATGGAGTGCGCGCGATGCCATGATCACAAGTACGATCCCATCTCTCAGAAGGAGTATTTCCAGTTTTCAGCCTTTTTTAACAATGTGAATGATGCGGGCCAGATCCCAAATGAGGGGATGGCAGGGCCAACCATATTACTGCCGGATAGTGTTGCAAATCAACAAATCAACTACCTGGAAGAAGCCATTAAAAAACAGGAAGAGGGTTTAGAGAAGTATACAGCAAGCAGAAGTGATGGTTTTTCGGAGTGGCTGAATTCCGGAATCAGTAAAGATTCCATTCTTCCATCAGAAGAAGGGTTGGTTACACACGTAGATTTTAATTCCATCAAAGATGGACAAGTCATGGAATTAGTCGGTGATTCGCTTGCCGGTAAAATAAAAGGAGAATCTGCCGATTCGGGATGGCATTGATGGAAAAGCGCTCGAATTTAATAAAGGAAATTCTATCGATCTGGGTGATATTGCAGCATTTGAACGAACCGAGCCCTTTTCACTGAGTATTTGGGTGAATCCGTCAGACACCACTGCGGAATCGGAGGCTCCGGTTATCGTGAAGATGGGAGCGATATTTATCGGGTACAGGGGATATGATCTGACTCTTCTTGAAAACAAAATCTCTGTCCGGCTGGTACACGGCTGGCCGTTTAATTCGATTAAAGTTACATCGCGAGATGCCTTGCCGCTTAATCAATGGAGTCATATTGGAGTTACGTATGATGGATCAAGCAAAGCCGGTGGAATTAACATCTATGTGAATGGCGAACGTTGGGAATCCGAGATATTCCAGGATAATCTCTTTAAGAATATTGCGATTGGTGAAGAGCAAAAGACCTATCCATACCAGAATTTCCTGATTGGTGAACGAAATTCATTTGAAAAAATAGAGTACGAAGGCCTGAAACTGGATGAGTTGAAAATTTATGACCGCCGGTTGAGCCAGGCTGAGATGATGGCGCTGGCAGGAAGCGACGATTTGCCGGCACTGATGGCCGCCGCCTCACCCGAACTTCAGGATGAATACCGAAAAGAAATTTTATCAGAACACTATCTGATTCATCAGGATGAAAACTATCGGCAACAGTTTGAAGAATTACTACAGCTTCGGGTTCAAAAAAGCCAGGTGACCGATACGCTGCGGGAAGTCATGGTGATGGGAGAGCGGATCAAACCGCGGGATACGTATGTTCTTGGTCGGGGTTTATATGATCAGCGTGGCGAAAAAGTGGAGCCAAATGTTCCGAAAAGTGTGATGGATTTCCCTTCCAACTTTCCCCGAAACAGATTAGGGCTGGCGCAGTGGCTGGTCAGTGATGAAAATCCATTAACGGCGCGTGTGATCGTAAACCGTTACTGGCAGATGTACTTCGGGAATGGAATTGTGGATACACCCGGTGATTTTGGGAACCAGGGTTCGCTGCCCACTCATCCTGAATTGCTGGACTGGCTTGCGGTTACATTTCGTGAAAGCGGCTGGGATCTGAAAGCCTTGCATAAGAAAATTGTGATGTCGAATACCTATCAGCAATCGGCTGTGATTACAAAAGAAAAACTGGCGGAAGATCCGGCCAACAGGTACCTGGCACGCGGACCCCGTTTCCGAATGTCTGCCGAAATGATTCGTGATAATGCTCTTGCCGCAAGTGGATTACTGGTGGAGGAAGTTGGCGGACCCAGCGTAAAACCGTATCAACCCGAAGGATTATGGAAAGAGAAAACATCGGGACGATATCTGCCAGAATATATCCAGGATCATGGAGATTCATTGTATAGGAGAAGTCTCTACACATTTTGGAAGCGAACTTCTCCGCCGCCATTCATGACGACGTTTGACGCTCCGGGACGAAGCCACATGTCATTAAAACGAGGCAAAACCAGCACACCTCTTCAGGCGTTGTTTACGCTTAATGATCCGCAATTTGTAGAAGCTTCCCGATTACTTGCCGAACGAATGATGACGGAGGGCGGTGAAAACCTGGAGAGTCAAATTTCATTCGCGTTTAAAGCGGCAACATCGCGAGCCCCGGGGGAGAAAGAGATTCAACTACTGTCTGAATTATACCGGGAAGAATTTGAAGCATTTCAAGCTGAGCCATCACGAGTTGATTCACTATTGGGGGTGGGTGAATATCCGGTTGGCAACAATTTAGATACGACTCAATTGGCCGCAGGAACCATTGTGGCAAGCACGATCCTCAATCTCGACGAAACCATAACCAAAGAGTAAAACCATGTCCGAAGAAATTGACAAGCTGAATTGTAATATGAATCGCCGGCATTTTCTTTCAAAAACAAGCATGGGTTTAGGTGCGGCTGCGTTGGCTTCGTTGCTCAGTCCCAAAACACTTTTTGGTGATCGGTCGGGGGGATTGGACGGAGCACTGGATTCACCGCATATCATCCCCAAAGCAAAACGGATCATCTATCTTTTTCAGAGTGGGGGACCTTCGCAGCAGGATATGTTTGATTACAAGCCAAAGTTACGGGAATTGCAAGGTTCCGATTTGCCTCCATCTGTGAGGGGTGATCAGCGGTTAACCGGCATGACGGCCAACCAGGATGGATTTCCATTGGCCGGTTCGCATTTTGATTTTGAGCAATATGGTGACAGCGGTATTTACGTCAGCGAATTGATGCCTTATACTGCTGAAGTTGTGGATGAGCTCTGTTTTGTGAAGTCAGTGTATACGGATGCTATTAACCATGATCCGGCTATCACCTTCATCCAAACAGGTTCGCAGCAGGCCGGCCGTCCAAGTATGGGCTCTTGGTTGAGTTATGGATTGGGTTCAGACAATGAGAATCTACCGGCTTTTAGCGTATTGATCTCCCGAGGATCGGGTCGGCCGTTTGATCAGCCTCTCTATTCCCGACTTTGGGGAAATGGGTTTTTACCATCACTGCATCAGGGGGTTCAGTTTCGGTCCGGGAAAGATCCCGTTCTGAATCTGAATGATCCCCCGGGTGTAAAC
Organism: Balneolaceae bacterium; assembly: GCA_034521495.1. Lineage (NCBI taxonomy): Bacteria > Pseudomonadati > Balneolota > Balneolia > Balneolales > Balneolaceae > Balneolaceae bacterium. The sequence continues at coordinate 12,559 of JAXHMK010000020.1, read as the reverse complement.
AAAATGAGCAGACGTAATATGCTTAGTAAACTGAAAGATCTGAATAAATTGCACCTGAACGAGTTTGGCGATCCTGAAATTACATCCCGCATCAGCCAGTATGAAATGGCGTATCGAATGCAGACCTCGGTTCCCGAAACGATGGATCTTTCTGATGAACCGGATTGGGTGTTTGATATGTACGGAGAAGACGCTCGAAAACCGGGTACGTACGCGGCAAATTGTCTGTTGGCACGACGGTTAGCTGAGCGGGATGTGAAATTCGTTCAGTTGTACCATATGGGTTGGGATCAGCATAATGGTATTCCGGATCAGCTGCCTCTTCAGTGTAAAGATATTGACCAGGCATCGGCGGCGTTGGTGAAAGACCTGAAACAGCGTGGTTTGCTGGATGAAACACTTGTGATTTGGGGCGGAGAGTTCGGCCGCACATCTTACTGCCAGGGACAACTCACCAAAGAAACTTATGGCCGCGATCATCACCCAAGATGTTTTACCATGTGGATGGCCGGCGCAGGTGTAAAGTCAGGTTTTGAATATGGCAAAACCGATGAATTTGGATACAACATTGTGGAGAACCCGGTTCATATTCACGATATCCAGGCGACTATTTTACATTTGATGGGCGTGGACCACGAACGGCTCACGTACAAACACCAGGGTCGCCGGTTCCGATTGACGGACGTACACGGCCATGTAGTGGAAGATATTTTAGCATGATAAATAAGATGGACGTAAATGCATTGAAAAAGTCACCCCTTTTTCCAAGAAGGGGATTTCCCCGTAGGGATACCTTAAGGAAGGGGTGGTTAGTCCCCCTTTGAAGGGGAATGTGAGCACGACGTATGTCGTGTGAACTCGGGGGATGTACTACCCCCTCCCTCCGTCGGCTGACGGAGTACTCCCCTCAAGGGGAGAGTATTTGTTTTAACTCGTAAACGAATTCAGGTTATTTTAGCTTAAACTCTCAAGAAAACTAATGGCAGATACGAAAACTTCCCGTCGGGACTTCATCAAAAAAAGCTCGCTTTTAGCAGGCGGAGCGATCCTCCCTTCGATGTTCTATATCGGACAAAGCAAACCTAAACTGGATGAAACAGTTTTAGGGCATGGTGATTTCCAGTATCGGGTTCATAAAGAATGGGGGAACCTGAATCCGGAAAATACGCCCGTTAAAAACTGCCATGAAATGGTGATGGATTCAAAAGGCCGCCTGATTATGATCACAGATGATACCCGGAATAATATCATCATCTATGATAAATCGGGGAAGCTTTTGGACTCCTGGGGAGATCAGTTTCCGGGCGGTCACGGACTCACGCTCTTTAATGAAGGCGGGAAAGATGTTCTTTTTATCACCGACTTCAGCCTTGGAAAAGTTTTCAAAACGACCGTGGATGGACAACCGCTGTTGACCATCGATCATCCAAAAACGATTGGAGAATATTCTGAAGAAGATCCTTTTCGGCCGACGGAAACAGCCATTGCTCCGAATGGCGATATTTATGTAGCAGACGGATACGGCTCACAGTTTATTCTTCGGTACGATTCAGCCGGAAAGTTTATCCGAAAATTTGGCGGGGAAGGCGATGCAGATCATCAATTTAGCACGGCTCATGGTGTTGCCATCGACGATAGAAATGGTAATGATCCAACTCTGCTCTGTACTTCCAGGGGGCATAACTCCTTCAAGCGATTTACAATGGACGGTGAATACCTTGAAACGATTTTTCTGCCGGGAGCCTTTGTTTGCCGTCCGGTTATTGATGACGGAAATATCTACTCCGGAGTTTGCTGGTCGCGCTTGCGGTATCTTAATCAAACCGATAATTCCGGGTTTGTCACAATCTTGAATGAGGAGAACCGGGTTGTTTCGAATCCGGGAGGGACCAAGCCTGAATACGAAAATGGCGAGCTTCAGTTGATGGTCCAGCAGAATCCTCTGTTTAAGCACTGCCACGATGTTTGCGTGGACGAGGACAAAAACCTGTATGTATGCCAATGGAATGCCGCCCAAACCTACCCCATAAAACTGGAGCGAGTGTAATTCATGGGAGAATCATCTGATCTTGTTCTGTTTATCGGGCGTTTTCATCCCGTCTTTGTACACTTGCCCATTGGATTTTTGCTGTTGGCATTTCTGTTTGAGATCTGTTCACGGTTCAATAGATTTGAAAATCTTGAACCTGCCGTTCCTTTTACTCTTCTTTTAGGTGTAGCGAGTGCATTCACTGCTGCTGGCACCGGTTATCTGCTTTCGCTGGATGGCGGATATGGAGAAGACTTACTTTGGACTCATAAATGGCTCGGAATTTCAGTTGCCGTACTTTCGCTTTGCGCGTTAGTTCTTCGCCAGTGGTTTTATGAGAATGTACAGCTTAAAAAATTGTATACATTTCTAATGTGGGGAATGGTTTTCGGTTTGATGGGAGCGGGTCACTATGGCGGATCGTTAACCCACGGATCGGATTACCTGGTTCGATATATGCCAGAGCCATTGCGATCCATCACCGGAGCTCCTGTGGTTGAAGCAAAAAGTATTAAACAGATCGAGAACCTGGATTCTGCCAAAGTATTTATGGATGTGATTCACCCCATTTTAGATACGAGATGTGTTAGCTGCCACAATCCGGAGAAGAAAAAAGGAGAGCTGCTTCTTACATCTTATGATGAAATTATGCAGGGCGGAGATAGCGGTCCGGCGCTGGAAGTGGGTAGCTCAGAAAGGAGCGAATTGGTAAAACGTATTTTACTGCCCGATCGTCACGATGATCGGATGCCTCCATCCGGGAAACAGCAATTAACCGATGATCAAAAAGACCTGATCTCATGGTGGGTGGATCTGGGCGCTCCGATGGATCAAGCCATTTCCGGAGTGGAAGTACCGGATGAAATCATGGAAAAGCTGAATAAACTGACGGTTGAAGGGACGAACTTTTTGGTGAGAACAGAGGTAAACCCACCAGACAAAAGCCTGATCAACCAACTAAACCAGAGTGGTGGAGTTCGGATTTCGCGAATCTCTCAAAACTCAAACTTCTTGCAGGTCAGAACTACCAATGGAGCAGAAAGTATTGATTTGAATCAGTTATCGCCTCTGTCATCTCAGGTTACCTGGTTAGACCTGTCGGGAGCGGCCGTTTCTGATAGTTCGTTGACTGTGTTATCAAGTTTCAGAAATCTCACCCGACTTAATCTTTCACAAACCGGTATTGATGGCAGCTCACTTCAGCATCTGAAGGGACTGGAGCATCTTGAATATTTGAATCTTTACGGAACCAAGATTAGTGATCAGGGGCTGAACCACCTTCAATCTTTGCCTTCTTTGAAGAGTCTGTATTTGTGGAGGACAAACGTAAGCTTAGAGGCAATCCAACAGCTAAAAAATAATCTGCCTGATGTAGATATAAATACTGGTGTCAATTCAGAGAATATCACAGAGAATCAGGATTAAACAGAAGTGGAATAATTATATGGAAAAAAAACCAAGACTCAGCACCTTTGATTGCTGCACCAGCAAATTTTGTCAAGTATCGAGTTCAACACAACGATTTCAAAAAATAATGATCTTTGGAAAAAAATATCTGCTAATCATTCTCCCACTATTTCTATTCTATTCATGTGCTGCCGAAGATTCAAATCGTGAGTTGATCGAGGCACTGAATAATGATCCCAACATCCCGGTTGTAAAAGAGAAAGCGATAGAAATTGTTTCAGGCGGATTTAATGCAGGCGACAGCTATTCCGAAGTTTGGATCAGGGATTTCAACACATTTATTGAGCTTGCACTGGAGCTGCACGATCAGGAAATCGTGAAAGAGAATTTGCGAATATTCTTTCGGTTTCAAAGTGATGAGGGCGGAATTGTTGATGGCTTTATTCCGCGTGTTGAAGATCCGGGCGGGGGATACGATTATATCTATTCAGATCTTGAGCCGGACCGCATGGCGCACAAAAATACCGTGGAAACCGACCATGAATCCTCTTTGATACAATCCGTTTATAAATATATCAAACACACGGGAGATCACGATTTTTTAGATGAAACGGTTGGTGGAATGACCGTGACAGAACGAATGCTTTTTGCCGTGGATTTTTTGATGAATGAACGATGGAGTGAGGAGTACGGCCTGATTTGGGGCGCAACTACAGCCGATTGGGGAGATGTGCAGCCGGAACACGAGTGGGGAGTGTATCTGACTGAAGATACCCACTACGCCGTGGATGTGTACGATAACGCTATGTTTTTAATCGCCCTTGAAAACCTCGCAGAATTATTGCCTGAACAAGCGGATGAATTGATGGAAATTCATGACAATATTTCTGCAAATGTGATGAAACACCTCTGGGATGAGGAGAACCAGCAATTCGTTCCCCATCGCTACCTGGACGATTCACCCTTCCCGGATGATTTTAATGAAGATAAAATTTACCAGCACGGCGGTACGGCTGTTGCCATCGAAGCGGGGTTGCTTTCAAAAGAACAGGTTTATGATGCTCTGCAGCGAATGCGGGAAAATGTAGAAGCAGCAAATGCGGCAACGATTGGCTTAACACTCTATCCGCCCTATCCGGAAGGTTTTTTCATGAATGAAGGAATGTATCCCTACGGCTATCAAAACGGTGGGGACTGGACCTGGTTTGGCGGACGAATGATTCAGCAGCTCATACGATATGGATTTGTAAAGGAAGCGTATAAAGAGGCCAAGCCCATGTTTGAACGGGTTGTTGAAAATGACGGCTTTTACGAATGGTACACACCCGAGAACGAGCCGAAAGGTTCAGGAACATTCAGAGGTTCGGCCGGAGTGCTATATACCGCAATTGAAATGTTTGAAGAGTGGGCTGAAAATCAATAAACAATCTATTAGCAAAAACGTTGTTTCGCCCTCACCCCCAACCCCTCTCCCCGCGGGAGAGGGGCGAAGGGGAGAGGGCGAAACGATGTATGGTCTGATACCAAGAGTCTTTTAGCGCTCAACACATACTGAAAGAGGGGGCTTTTGCTCAGTAAAAACGCAATTGAACACTGATATATAAAAATCCTGAATCCATTTTACGATGAAAACAATCAAATATCTTCTCGTTTTTCTTGTCTTATTCACTTTCCCTGCATTTCTGCATGCTTTAAACGGCTCAGAAAAAAATCTGCACATTCCCGAACAAAATGATAATCAAGTTATTTGGAGTCTCGGGGAGAAGGATCATTCCGCAAATGAATTTGCACTGGCTCCTGATGGCTTTGAGGATTTTAAATATGAGGATTTCGGGTATGAGGATAAATTTTTTGCGGTTGGTTTTCACGATCAGAAAGAAGAGATACCTTATGTTTTACCGGGACCTGCAGATACCTGGGGCGGTACCTGGTCCACGTCTGGATGGAGAAGCAACCAGATAACGATTCTGTTTTCTGCTGATGAACAACCAAAGAACGGAGATTATACACTCTATATTGAACTTGCTGATTTCGCGAAAGAATTTTTGCCCCTGGTGAAAGTCTACATCAATGATCAGGAAGAGCGGGTTGCTCTTGAAGCAGAAGGATATGACCGGGGATCCCAGCGTTCACCTTCAAGAAGGGAGGAATTTATCAATGAAGACGCGTTAAAAGGGGATGACACAGACGCCACTCCAACGACTATTGCAATTCCGGTGGATCAAAATGTCATCAAAAAAGACGGGAACAGAGTAACGATTACAGTTTTGGAGGGATCATGGATTAAGTTTGATCAGATTCGGCTGGAAGGTCCGGAATTGAAATTGCGTAAAGCAGAAAAGTTATTTGTAAGAGAAGTGCGTCCGGCGGATTATCAGATCTCAAGAAACCAAGGAGATTTTCAGCCGCTGCTGGTAAATATTGAACACCTTGAAGGCGCTCCGGTTTTGAGTGTGGAACTGGACGGGGAATCTGTTTTTGAAGAGACCGTGGAGATGGGGCATTACGATTTTGAAGCGCCCATGCCCGCAGTATCGGAACCGGTTACGAGCGAGTATACGATTCTTGTAGATGGCCGCAAGATAGAATCGGGAACGGTTAAGCGTTCGCCACAGCAGACTCAAACACTTCCGGGTTATGTGGATACCCGCATGGGAGCGGCTCATGCACGCTGGATGTATACGCCGGGTCCTTCGATGCCATTTAGTATGGTAAAACTGAGTCCCATCAACCAAAACTCTGGATGGCAGGCCGGATACGACTCAATTTTTGAGAGCATTGGGACCTTCAGCCATATTCATGAATGGACCATGGCTGGCCTTGGAATTTTTCCGACAAACGGTCCGCTGCAAACCCAAATTGGTGATGAGTTAAAACCGGATTCCGGCTATCGATCCAGGATCGATAAAAACAGAGAAGAAGCCCCCATCGGGTACTATAAAGCTCATCTGACGGATTATGATATTACGGCTGAACTGACATCAACGACAAGAAGCGGCCTGCTGAAATTTACATTTCCCGAAGAGCGAGACAGCGCCCGCGTTTTGATTGATTTCCATATCCCGGCAGAGTACAATTATGTACTGAAAGAAGTGGACGTAAAAAAAGTGTCGGATTATCGGTTGGAAGGGTATTCCGATCAATTTTCAGGCGGTGTCTGGAGTAATGATGCTGACCAGGATTACACCGTTCATTTTGTGATTGAGTTCGATCAACCCATTCATTCCATGGGCGGCTGGGTTGAGGATGAAATAGTTGAAGGTGAACATCTGAACGCAAAAGATATCAAGGACGCTGGCCTGTTTGTCTATTTTGATCAGAAAGAAAATTCCGTTGTGCAGGTTCGTACGGGAATCAGTCTTGTAAGCATTGAAAACGCCTCAGAGAACCTGGAAACAGAAATGAGCGAACCGTTTGGCTGGAATTTTGATGCAGTCAGGCAAAACCAGGTGGATACATGGGATAATTTAATGAGCAGAGTCCTCATCAGCACAAACAACCGCCTGGAAAAAAAGAGGTTTTATAACACGGTTTATCGGTCCCTGAGCACCCGGAATACCTGGAGTGATGTGAATGGCGAGTGGCGCGGAACAGACGGTGCCGTTCACAGGTTGATGGATCCCGATCATGTTGCGCTGGGATGTGATGCGTTCTGGAATACGTTCTGGAACCTGAACCAGATGTGGAACCTGATTACACCGGAGTGGAGCAACCGATGGGTCAATTCGCAGTTGGCCATGTACGATGCGTACGGATGGCTTGCCAAAGGGCCGGCCGGCATGAACTTTGTTCCGGTGATGGTTGCCGAACACGAAATTCCACTGATTGCCGGGGCATACCAGATGGGTATCCGGGATTTTGATGTGGATAAAGCACTGGAAGCAGCCGTTAAAATGCAGAGCACCCCGGCTCGAAAAGTTCATAATGGATTCGCAGGAAACCGGGATCTTGTGCATTATCTTGAACATCAATATGTGCCGTACGATCTCGGTCGGTTTTCAAACAGTTTGGAATATTCGTTTGATGACTGGACGGTTGGACAGCTTGCAAAGGCCACTGGCAATCAAGAGGTATACGAGACTTTTAATGACCGGGGTTATTGGTGGAAAAATACGATTTCCGACACTGGATTTGCTCATATGAAAGATAGTGATGGCAATTGGCTGGAGGATTTTGATCCTTTTGAATCCGGAGCAAACCGCCACTATGTAGAAGGAAATGCCTGGCAGCTCACGCATTTTGTTCCGCAGGATGTACCCGCGCTTATCGAAACGATTGGCAAAGAACGGTTTATTGAAAACCTGGAAGGTGGATTTGAAAAAAGCTATCCCCAGCGGTTCAATGCCCTCAATGATCAATATTGGGAAATTCCTGTGGATCAGGGAAACCAGCAGTCCCTGCATTTTGCATTTTTATTTAACTGGGCGGATAAACCATGGCTCACACAAAAATGGAGCCGGGCTGTTATGGAAAGATTTTACGGTTACGGTGTTGGAAATGCGTACCTGGGCGATGAAGATCAGGGACAGCTTAGCGCCTGGTTTGTGATGGCGGCCATCGGTCTGTTTCAAACCGATGGAGGCACGCGGACGGATCCGATTTATGAAATAGCCAGTCCTTTGTATGAACGGGTTGAAATTGACCTGGGCGGAAGATACGGCCGTGGGGATACATTTGTAATAGAGGCAAACAATGCATCAAGAAAAAACAAGTATGTACAGAGCGCAACGCTGAATGGCAAAGAGTTAAACACATTTTATTTTGATGCCTCTGAGTTGCTGAATGGGGGGTCGCTCATTCTTGAAATGGGGCCAGAACCAAATAAAGAATGGGGAGTTACTGAAAGTGAATAACTTTTTTGTGGAGAGTACTCTTCTTCTAAATAGTCTTTTTCGCAAAGCAGTACCTGCAACCAATTGTAGTTACTGTAAACTGGTTCATCTGATATCAAGATTAAACCATGCATAAAATGTTTGGGGAGAAGACTATGGTAACGGTTATCAAACAAAAAAAGACATAAACAGATGAAGCTGAGTATTCTAATTTTGGGTGGATTGCTGTTCATTTTTTCTGAAGATCAAAGCAAAGAGAATAAAATTCTTGCGGAGAAAATACTGGCAGATACTACAATTACTAAAGTGGATAGCATGGCCCGTAACCTGATGAAGAAAGGTTTTTATGCGGGATCAGGATATCAAATGGTGTGGTCTCGTGATTTGAATACTTTCATCGAACTCTCATGCGAAGAGTACGACAATAGCGTCATTCGTGAAAACCTCCTGATGTTTTTCCACTTTCAACAGGAAAACGGGGAGATGCTGGATGGCTATGTTCCGCGGGAAGCATTTACCTGGGGCGATCCCAATCCGTATGAGTCGGCCACGGCACCGGGTCATATTGGCTTCAAAAATACGGTTGAATCCGATCAGGAAACATCGTTAATCCAGGCCATTTACAAGTATATAGATAAAACCGGCGACATAACCATTCTGAATGAACGTGTTGACGGAAAAACGGTTTACAATCGCCTCAAATGGTCGGTGGAATATCTGCTCCAAGAGAGATATTCAGAAAAATACGGACTGATAACCGGCGCAACCACTTTTGACTGGGGCGATATTCAGGTTGAAGGCGGATCTGTTGTTGATGTGGATGAGTTGACGCACTGGAGTATTGATGTGTACGATAATGCCATGCTGGCTATTGCCGCACAAAATTTGGCTGAAATAAGCCCTGATGAAGAAAAAGAATATTGGGAAGAGTTGAATGAACAACTTCTGACAAATATTAAAGAGCATCTTTGGGACGCTGAAAACAGTAAATTCATCCCCCATATTTATATCGATGGTTCACCATTCCCCGATGATTTTGATGAAAACGAAATCCATTATCACGGAGGAACAGCAGTAGCTATTGAAGCCGGTGTTTTAAGCCGGAATGAAATTGCAGCAGTAGCTGAACAGATGAAAAGAAATGTTGAACTGGCAGGTGCACCTTCTATCGGTTTAACACTATATCCGGCCTACCCTTCAGAGCTTTTGGGTGAGAATGTTTCGGCTCCTTACCAATATCAAAATGGCGGCGACTGGACTTGGTTTGGGGGGCGGATGATTCAGCAACTCATCATTCATGGTTTTGTAAATGAAGCCTACGAACTATCGCGGCCGATGATTAAACGAGTAATCGAAAATGACGGGTTTTATGAATGGTACACCATGGAAGGGACTCCATCCGGTTCAGCAGAATTTAAAGGCTCGGCCGGTGTTCTGGGTAAAGCCATTCAACTGTTAAACGAGTGGGCAGAGGAAAATAAATAGGATGTATGGATGATATATTATTAGATATCAATGGTATAAACTTCAGCTCGATCCATAAATTATTTACTGAAAGTCCCCCTTTCCCGAAGGTATGCCCATGGCGAAAAGTGGTTGTGAAAAATTAAAGACTCGTTCTCAGCCCAACGTAACTTTTTTAAGTCTATGAATTTGTTTCGAATCTCCCCTCCCTGTCAAGTCCCGCCAGGGCGCGATAGGGAGGGGATGGGGGTGGGTCAGAAAGACCGGTGGTCAAAAATGAGCCCCTTATTAGGGGAGACTTTTTATTGTGATTTTATTAATCGAATTGAGGTTATAATTAAGAAAACAATGATGAAAGATGATGTTTCGGCACTGAAAATATTTACGGTAAAAAGAGTTCTTCTGATCTTTTGTTTAACACTTTTTGGGAGCTATGAGATTTTTGCGCAGGCAGATCGCTTTAGTGCTTATGTCGATCCGAATATAGGAACCGCCCACTCCCGCTGGTTTTTTCATACGCCGGCTGCGAATCCTTTTGGAATGGCCAAACCATCGGCTACCACCGACGGACACTATGGTAATGCCTCAGGCTGGGAAGCTGTTGGATACGATCCCCGCCACGAATCAATTGAAAGTTTTGTGAATTTTCGGGAGTTCCAGATTGGCGGCATTGCGCTGATGGCTACCACAGGAGAGTTGAAAACAACTCCGGGATTACTGGAAGAACCCGACAAGGGATACCGCTCACGATTTTCAAAAGAGAACGAAGTTGGCCGGCCCGGATATTACAGTGTGTTGCTCGACGATTATGATATAAAAGCTGAATTGACCTCCACTCCGCGTGTGGCTTTTCATCGCTATACATTTCCTGAATCAGAAGAGTCTAATTTGTTGTTTGATATAGGGTCCCGGCAGGGAGAGAGTGGGGAAGTGATTGATGCTTTTGTTCGGAAAGTATCGGACCGGGAAATTGAGGGATTTGTTATTACGCTGCCCGAGTATGTTAAAAACTATCAAAGCGGTGCTGCTGTAGCCATGTATTTTGTAGCGAAAATGGATAAAACCCCGGAAGCATTCGGAACATTTGCAGGGAGTGAGATTAATCCCGGCGATGAATCCGTTCAGGGTAAAGGGGCCGGAATGTACTTTAATTTTCATACAAGTGATCAGGAAAATGTCACGGTGAAAGTAGGCCTGTCGTACACCGGCACTAAAAACGCGAGGTTAAACCTGGAAACGGAGTCTGAGGGGATCTCTTTTGAAGAGGCCAGGGCTCAGGCAGAAGAGAAGTGGGAATCGATGCTGGGACGGATTGCCGTTGAAGGAGGCTCAAAAGAGAATAGAGTGAAATTCTACACCGGCCTGTATCATGCACTTTTAGGAAGGGGCCTGGCCAACGATGTGAATGGAAAGTATCGAAAAAATAATCACGCCATCGGACAAATACCGCTGGATGATAACGGGAAGCCTTTATATAATCACTACAATACCGATGCTGTTTGGGGAGCATTCTGGAACCTCGGAACTCTCTGGGCGATGGCCTATCCCGATTATCTGAGTGAATACCTGAACACCCATCTCGACTTTTTTGAGGAAACCGGATGGTTGTCTGATGGCATGGCTACATTTAAATACGTCTCCGGTGTTGGTACAAATTTTGTTGGGCAGTTCATTGCATCCGGATACAACAGGGAGATTCAGGGACTGGATACTGAGACAGCGTGGCAAGCAGTTCGCGGTAATGAGCTTGGCTGGATCAATCGGCCGTATGGTGCAGGAAAGCGGGATGTGAAAGCTTTTCTTGAGCATGGGTATGTACCATTTGAGAATTCTGGTGAGTATTATTCCGGTTCCACAAATAGATCATCCCGGTTTGCAGCTTCCCACACGATGGAGTACAGCTTTAGCGCGTATGCGGCGGCTCAAATGGCAAAATCACTGGGTAAATCCGATGATTATGAAACGCTTATGAATCTATCTCACGGCTGGAAAAAGCTCTATGATGAAGAGACCGGTTTTATCCGACCGCGCGGGCTGGATGGAGATTTTATTGATGACTTTGATCCGGCTGAACCCTGGAGAGGATTTCAGGAAGGGAATGCGTATCAATATACATTTTATGTGCCGCACGATCCTGAGGGACTGGTGGATAAAATTGGAAAAGATATCTTCAATGAGCGCCTGAACAAACTGTTTGAAGCAGCCGAAAAAGAAAACTTTTCGAGCAGTGAGGAAATCGATGCATTTGCAGCGGTGGGCGGAGTTTACAATCATGGAAATCAGCCGAGTCTGCATATCTCCTGGTTGTTTAACTATGCCGGTAAACCGTGGCTGACCCAGAAATGGGTTCGAAATATCAGCGATTCGTTTTATGGCACCGAACCTATTCACGGGTATGGTTTAGGCCAGGATGAAGATCAGGGACAATTAGGTGCATGGTTTGTTCTTGCGGGGATGGGACTGTTTGATGTTGCCGGTGGAAGTGATCAGGAGCCGACACTACAAATGTCGCTTCCGATGTTTGAAGAAGTACGCATCAAGCTTCACCAGGACCACTATCCCGGAGAAGAATTTGTCATTACTGTTGAAGGGGACCCTTTTGAACACAAATATATTCGTTCAGCAACACTGAACGGAAAATCATGGAACTCATTTCATTTTCCCTGGGAGACGTTTATCGAGGGTGGGCATCTGCATTTGGAATCTTCTCCAGATCCGGTAGAGACCTGGGGTATCGAATAAATAATGTGGTACAGATTCTTCCGAGAACGATATTATGAGTTTTATCAATTATCTGCAGATACATTAATCGTGCGTTGATAAAAAT